>DATENM010000029.1 GCA_035275065.1 Blastocatellia bacterium | reverse complement strand
GGGCGCTCACCCCGTTGCAGTTTTAACGTACGGATTCTGGCAGCGGCGTTTTGGCGGCGACCCCGGCGTGATTGGCACGACGCTCGCGCTCAACGACAAGAGCTTCACCGTCGTCGGTGTGATGCCGCCGCGGTTCGTTCTCAACAGAGAAGTCATGCCGACGGTTGACGCCATTCAGCAGACAGACGTGCTGCTGCCTCTGCCGATGAGCGAGGCGGCGCGGACGGATCGCGGCCACGAAGACTACAACATTTTCGCGCGCCTGAAGCCGGGCGTGACGGTCGCGCAGGCGCAGGCCGAGATGGACGCTATCGCCGACCGCATGAAGCAGCAGTACCCCGCGAACTACCCGCCGACCGGCGGCCTCACGATCAGCGTCGTCCCCTTGCTCGAACAGGTCGTCGGCAAGATTCGGCTGGCGCTCTACGTCTTGCTGGGCGCGGTCGGCTTCGTGTTGTTGATCGCTTGCGCCAACGTCGCCAACCTGCTGCTGGCGCGCGCCGCTTCAAGGCAGAAAGAGATTGCCGTCCGCCTGGCGCTGGGCGCGAGCCGCAGCCGAATCATCCGCCAACTGCTCACAGAGAGTGTCGTGCTCGCGGTGGCGGGCGGCGCGGTCGCGTTGTTGCTGACGTCCTGGGCGCTGGCCGCGCTCTACCCGGTCGTGATGGCGCAGTTGCCGATCCCGCATCACCTGGCCGAATCATTCGCGCTCAATCTCGACCCTGACCTGCGCGTCTTCGGCTTCGCGCTGCTGGCCTCAGTCATCGCAGGCGTCGCGGCAGGGTTGGCGCCGGCATTACAGGCTTCGAGGCCGAATCTCAGCGCGGCGCTGAAGGACGAAGGCTCGACCTTCGGCGCGCATCTGCGCCAGTCGCGTTTGCGAAACGGGCTGGTCGTCGTGCAGCTCGCCGTCTGTTTGTCGCTGCTTGCCGGCACCGGCTTGCTCATCAGAAATCTGCAAAAGGTCGGAACCATAGACACGGGGCTTGAGACGGCGAACGTCTTCGCCGTCACCGCCAGCCTGCAATCGCCACAGCCCGACGCGCGCCGCGAAGCCGACCTTCGCCGTCTGCTCGCGACGCGATTGCGCAGCCTGCCCGGCGTCAACTCGCTCGCTGAGGTCGAACGCCAACCCTTGACCGGCATGCCGCCAAGCGTATCGGTCATGCTTCCCGGCCAGACGCCATCTGCCGACTCGCCGTTGCGCGCCCGGTTCAACATCGTTTCGCCCGGCTACTTCGAAACGGTCGGGCTGCGTCTGAGGCGAGGCCGCAGCTTCAGCGAACAAGAAGCGCAGGCCGGCGCGGCGGTCTGTGTCATCACCGAAGCGACGGCGCAGCGCTTCTGGCCGAACACTGAGGCCATCGGTCAGCGCATCGGCCTGAACCTCCCGGCCTTGAACGCAACGGAACAGCAGTTTGAAGTGATCGGCGTGACCTGCGACACGCGCAGCGGCTGGGTGTGGCAGAAGGATGAAGCATTCGTGTATGTGCCGCTGAGCGCGGCGCTCGGCGAGAGCGGGCGCGCCGGGCAGACGCTGCTGGTGCGCGCCGCAAACGATCCGCAAGGCGTAATGCAAGCCGTGCGCGCCGAGGCCGAAGCGCTTGATCCGAACTTGCGCGTCCGTTTGCGGCGCGTCGCCGATTCGCTGACTTTTCAGATGGCGCCGTTCCGCGCCCTGGCCTTGCTGGCGGGCGTGGTCGGCTTGCTGGCGCTGTTGCTGGCTGCCGTAGGGCTGTACGGCGTGATGTCGTTCATCGTCAATCAGCGGACGCGCGAGATCGGCATCCGTGTGGCGCTGGGCGCGCCGCCGGCGATGGTCGTCAGGATGTTTATGTTTCAAGGTCTGCGGCTGGCCGCTGCGGGGGCGGCGCTCGGCGTTGTGGGCGGCCTCGGCATTTCGCGCCTGCTGGCATCCGTGTTGATCGATGTCAGCCCGTTCGACCCGCTCGCTTTTATCGGCGTGTCGGGCTTTCTGATCGGCGTCGCGTTGCTGGCCGTGCTCATTCCTGCTCGCCGCGCCGCGCGCGTCGAGCCGATGATTGCGCTGCGCTACGAATAAGAGGATTCGATGAATACCTTGTTAAACGATCTGCGCTACGGCACACGAGTGCTGCGCAAGCGGCCAGGCTTCGCGGCGGTGGTCATCATGACATTGGCGTTAGGCATCGGTGCTAACACGGCGATCTTTTCCGTCATCAACGCCGTGCTGCTGCGGTCGTTGCCGTACCCGCAACCCGAGCGGCTGGTCGTGCTGTTCGAGACCTCTAAAGAAGTGCCGACGATGGCCGTCCCCTTTCCCGACTACCTCGACTGGCGGGCGCGGCAGACGGTCTTCGAAGATGTCGCGGCGCGCATGCCTGTGGGCGGCATCTTGACCGGCGAGGGCGAGCCCGAACGCCTCGTCGGGCGGATGGTGACGGCGAGCTTCTTTTCGACGCTCGGCGTCCGCCCGCGCCTCGGGCGCTTCTTCAACGAAGCCGAAGACCAGCCCGGCGGCGAGCGCGTCATCGTCATCGGCTACGACCTGTGGCAGCGACGCTTCGGCGGCGATGAGAATGTCATCGGCCACGCGCTGCGCTACAACAACGAGAGCTGGACGGTCATCGGCGTGATGCCCGCGAACTTTGATTTCTACGGCACGGCGAATCCGAACAACGACTTCTGCATGCCAATCGGGCAGATGGCTGCGGTCGAGTATATGCGCGACCGCACCTCGCACACGGTGACGGCCATCGGGCGACTGCGCTCAGGCGTCCGTCTAGAGCAAGCCGACGCCGAGATGCAAACCATCGCCGCGCAGCTCGGCGAAGCTCACCCCGAATCGAACGCCGGCACAGGCGTCGGCCTGCGCTCATTCCTTGATGATTATGTCGGCGATGTGCGGCCCGCGCTGCTCATCATCATGGCCGCCGTCGCCCTGGTGCTGCTGATCGCCTGCGTCAATGTCGCCAACCTCTTGCTGGCGCGCGCCGCCTCGCGTCGAAAGGAGATCACCGTCCGTTTGGCGCTGGGCGCTTCGCGCTGGCGCATCATCCGCCAGTTGCTCACCGAAAGCCTCGTGCTCGCCTTGATAGGCGGCGCGCTCGGCGTGCTGCTGGCCGGTTGGGGCATTGACCTCTTGTTGAAGTTTCACCCCGACGCCCTGCCGCGACTCGAACAGGTGAGCATTGATCCGCGCGTCCTCGGCTTCACCTTGTTTGTGACTTTGATTACGGGAGTAATCTTCGGCCTCGCGCCGGCCTTGCAGGCGACCCGGATCGACCTGCACGACGCGCTCAAAGAAGGCGGGCGCACGGCATCTTTCGGCGCGGGCGGCAAGCGGCTGCGTGCGGCGCTCGTCGTCACAGAGATCGCCCTGGCGCTCGTCCTGCTCGTCAGCGCTGCCCTGTTGCTGGTCAGCTTCAAGCGACTGATGCAAGTAGACCCCGGCTTTGACCCGAAGAACGTGCTGACGATCAGACTGCGGCTGCCCGACGCGAAGTACCCCGAGGCGGCGCAGACGAACGGCTTTCTCAGAGAGGTGATGAGCCGCGTCTCGGCGCTGCCCGGCGTCGCGCGCGTCTGCGTCACGACCGGCTTCCCGCTGGGGCCGCAGAGCGAGTATGTCTATTGGGTCGAAGGGCAACCCGAGCCGCCGCGGCAGCAGGACTGGCCGGCGGCCATCATGCAATCGGCGAGCGAAGGCTATCACGATGCGCTGGGCATCGGGCTGCTCGCCGGGCGCATGCTCACCGAGCGCGACGGCGCTTCGTCACCGCTGGTCGTGCTGGTGGACGAAGCCTTTGTCGCCAGACATTTTCCGAACGGGGATTTCAGCAGCGCACTCGGCCATCGGTTGCGCTTCGGCGGCGAGCCGGGGCGGTGGTACGAGATCGTCGGCGTCGTGCGCCACGTCCGCGCCGAGACGCTTGAAGAAGAAGGCCGCGCCAGCGTCTACAGGCCCTGGCAGCAGATCTCGCCGAAATGGCTGGCCAATCGCAGCCGCGCGATGGATTTAGTAATCAAGACTACCGTTCCGCCGGAGGGCCTGGTGGCGGCGATTCGGCAGGAGGTGCAGGCCGTTGACCGCGACCAGCCGCTGGCTAACGTGCGGACGCTCGGGTTGCTCTACGACGAGCAACTGGCGCCGCACCGCTTCAGCCTGGAGCTGCTCGGCTTGTTTGCGGGCGTGGCGATGCTGCTGGCGATGATCGGCATCTATGGCGTGATGAGCTATGCGGTGACGCAGCGGACGCGCGAGATCGGCATCCGCATGGCGTTAGGCGCGGCGCGGCGCGACATCTTCAAGCAGGTGGTCGGCCAGGCGCTGCTGCTGACGGCGGGCGGAGTCGTCACCGGCTTGCTGGCCGCCGCCGTGTTGACGCGCTTGATGGCCAGCTTGCTTTTTAGCGTCAAGGCGATTCACTGGCCGACGTTCCTGCTGACCGCGCTGCTGCTCACTGTCGTCGCGCTGCTGGCCAGCTACCTGCCGGCGCGCCGCGCCACCCGCGTAGACCCGATGGTGGCGCTGCGCTACGAATAGAAGTCAGGAGTCAGGAGTCAGGAGTCAGAATGAATAAGGAAGCGCTGCGCGCGGACTTCCTCTTTTATTCTGTCTTCTGACTCCTGACTCCTGACTCCCGACTTCCAGGAGGTTTTATGCTGCAAGACCTACGCTACAGCGTGCGCATGCTGATGAAGAGGCCGGGCTTTACGGCGATGGCGGTGCTGACGCTGGCCCTTGGGGTCGGCGCGACCACCGCCATTTTCAGTGTGGTCTATGCCACGCTGTTCGAATCCCTGCCCTATCCGAAACCTGAGCAACTGGTGATGGTCTGGTCGCAGGTCAACCAGGGACGCAACTCCGTCTCAGCAGGCGATTACCTGGAGTGGAAGCGACGCAGCACGTCTTTTCAGTACCTGGAAGCCTGGAGCGGCGCCACCTTCAATGTCGCGACGGCCGAACGCCCCGAGCAAATCCAGGCGGCGCTGATGACGCCGGGGTTCTTTCGCATGACCGGGACGCCGATGTGGCTGGGGCGCGATTTCTTGCCGGAAGAAGGCGAGGCCGGCAAAGACCACGTCGTCATTATGACGCACCGCATGTGGAGCCAGTACTTTGGCGCTGACCAGGGGATCATCGGCCAACAGATTCGCATGAATGGTGAGCCTTACACGGTCATTGGCGTCGCGCCGCCCGGCATGCGGGATCGGCAGCCGTCGCAGTTCATGCTGCCGCTGGCCTTCAGACCTGAGCAGATCAACCACCAGGCCCACTCGCTCCTGGTGATGGGCCGCTTGAAAGAAGGCGTCTCCCTTCAACAAGCCAACGCCGAGATGCAGGCGATCAGCCGACAACTCGCCGAAGAGCTGCCGCAGACGAACGCCAATTGGGCGGCCAGCGTCGAGCCTCTGCAAAACAATTTCATACCGGAGAAGACGATCAAGAACCTCTGGCTGCTGCTGGGCGCGGTCGCATTCCTGCTGTTGATCGGCTGCGTCAACATCGCCAACCTGCTGCTGGCACGCGGCACGACGCGCCAGCGCGAGGTGGCGATCCGCGCCGCCCTCGGCGCGACGCGCGCCCGGATATTCGGTCAGTTCCTCACCGAAAGCCTGGTGTTGGCGATCATCGGCGGCGCGCTCGGCGTCTACCTCGGCGGGGTAATCATTAACGGGATTGTCGCCATCATGCCGCCGCAGATGCTGCCTTCTGAGGCCGATGTCCGTGTCAGCGTCCCTGTATTGCTGTTCACGCTCTTTGCCAGTCTGTTCGCCGGTTTGCTATCGGGCTGCGCGCCGGCCTGGCAGGCGAGCCGCCTCGACCTCAACGAAGTAATCAAGCAGGGCGGGCGCACGGGGGCGGGCGTCGCGGGGCGCGGCGTGCGGCGCGTACTGGTCGTCGTCGAATTCGCCCTGGCGCTCACCTTGCTTGCCGGCGGCGGCCTGGCGCTGCGCAGCTTCTGGAATCTGACGCGCCTTGATCTCGGCGTCCGCACCGACCACGTCCTCACTTTCTTTCTGCCTGTGCCGCAGGGCCGCTTCCGGCAAGCCGAGCGCATCAGCCCGTATTACCGGCAACTGCTCGAAAAGATCGAGTCGGTTCCCGGCGTCGAGACGGCGACGGTGATGACCGGCGCGCCTTTGCGCGGCACGGGAATCAACAGAGTCTTTCGCATTGCCGGCGCCCCGCCCATTGATCCGGGCGCGCGGCAGAGCGTCGGGCTTCAGATGGTCACGTCCGGATACTTCGAAACCTTCGGCATCGGCCTCGTCAAAGGGCGGCACTTCACTGAAGAGGACACCGCCGCCAGCCAACGCGTGGCGATGGTGAATGAAACCTTCGCCAATCGATATCTTCCGGATGCCGACCCGCTGACGCAGCGCATCGTACTGAGCCAGACGATACCGGGCAATCCGCAAGGCGGCTCGGAAGGCGAATGGCAGATTGTCGGCGTCTTCCATGACACGCGCGGTGGCGAAGGGCTTCGCGGCGACGACGCCCCGGTGATTTATGTGCCGTTCTGGCAAAGCCCCTGGCTGCGGGCTTCCATCGCGGTGCGGACGGCAGGCGACCCGGAGCGCATCACGAGTAGCCTTGCCGCGGCGATCCAATCGGTCGATCCCGACCTGCCGCTGGCCGGCGTCAAGACCCTGAATCAACTGTTGAGTGAATCGCTGGCGTTCGACCGCTTCGCTATGGTGCTGTATGGCAGCTTCGCGGCGCTGGCTTTACTGCTTGCCGCCATCGGCATCTATGGCGTGATGGCTTTCGCCGTCGCCCAGCGCACACATGAATTTGGCATCCGCATGGCGTTGGGCGCTGGCGGCAGGCAGATTTTGCTCCTGGTTTTGCGAGAGGGCGTGGCCCTGGCGCTGCTCGGACTCGGCCTCGGGCTGGGAGGCGCTTATCTGGTGGGCCGCGCCATGCAATCGACGTTGTATGGCGTGATGGCTTTGGACATCGTGGCGTTCAGCGCGGTCGCAGCCGTATTGCTGGCTAGCGCCGCGCTGGCTTGCTATTTCCCCGCACGGCGCGCCAGCCGCGTTGACCCGATGGTCGCCTTGCGCGACGAATAGGAGGAGAAAGGATGACGCGAGAGACGATCAATCACGGCGCGAAAAAGGTGATCCTTCTATCAGCACTCTTTTTAGTAATGATCGCCTGGGACAGACCACGTACGACAACCAGCGCCAGCGCGCTGCCCAACTTTTCTTCGGCTGAGGCCGCCGCAACACAAACGGCAAAACAGGAAGAGACCGTTGAGCAGAAGCGCAAGAACATTCAGGTACTCAAAGGCTTGCCGGAGTCGCAACTCTTTTTGGTGATGAACTTCATCGCCGATGCGCTCGGCGTCCACTGCGACTATTGTCATGTGAACAAAGGGACGGACCCGAAGACCGGTAACGACATCTGGGTATGGGAAAGCGACGACAAGCAGAAAAAGATCGTTGCGCGCCAGATGATGAGGATGGTGCTCGACATCAATAAGGCCAACTTCGGCGGCAGCCAGGCAGTGACCTGCTACAGTTGCCACCGCGGGGGAACCAGCGTGGCTCGCGAGGTGCCGCTGCCGCCGCGCGATTACGCGGTGGCAAAGCCGGACGAAAAGGAGGCCGCACTGCCGACCGCCGGGCAAATCTTGAATAAGTACGTCGCAGCGGTAGGGGGCGAGAATGCCTGGGCGAGGTTTAAGACCATCGTCATGAAGGGCACGCTCGAAAGGCCGCGGGGACGCAACGCCGACCGCTCCCTGAATATCGGTCAAGATGCTGTCGAGATAACCATGAAGGGGCCTGACAAGTATCTGGCCAAGCTCACAACCCCTCAGGGCATCGCCATACAGTGCATTAACGGAACGGTCGCCTGGGTCAGCAACAATAATGGGGCGCAGCAGTTGAGCGCAGAGGACCTGGAGCGGTCGAAACGGATTTTGGCGCGCTACAGCATCATCAAGGTTACCGAAGCGCCTGAGCGGATGAGCGTCACCGGGACGGAAATCATCGGCGGCCGTGAGGCTTATGTGGTCGCGACCCGGATAGATGCCAATCGGGCCAACAAATACTTCTTCGACAAGCAGACGGGCTTGCTCCTACGCCAGATCGCCACGACGGAAACGCTGCTGGCGCCGCTGCTTGAGCAAGTCGATTTCGAGGACTACAGGGACGTGAATGGTGCCAAGCTGCCATTCATAGTTCGCACCGCGAACGTCGCCGTGTTCGATACCACAAGGCGGAGGTTTACGGAAATCAAGCTGAACACAACCGTTGAAGACGCCATCTTCAACATGCCCGCCGCGCCAAAGTGAGGTCGGCCATTTTTCTGCCTCTTTTCGCTTGCCGCCTGCGTACTGATTCACTGGAGGTGCATCATGCAAACCCTTTGGCAAGACGTGCGCTATAGTTTGCGAACGCTGCTCAAGCAGCCCGGCTTCACCTTTGTCGCCGTTATCACCCTGGCCCTTGGCATCGGCGCCAACACCGCCATCTTCAGCCTAGTCAACACCGTCCTGCTGCGGCCCTTCCCGGTCGCGCGCCCCGGCGAGCTGTACGCGCTGTCGGCCCTCGGCAAGAACGATTCGATCATGGCTTTCTCGTACCCCCAATATGTTGACTTCCGCGAACGCAACGAGGTGTTCACCGGGCTGTTCGCGACGCGCATCGCGCCGATGAGCCTGAGCCGCGACGGCAACAACGAGCGCGTCTGGGGCTACCTGACATCGGGCAATTACTTCGAGGTGCTCGGCGTCAACGCCGCATTGGGGCGCACATTCACCCCTGATGATGACCGCACGCCGCTCGCCTCGCCGGTGGCGGTCGTGAGCTATGGCTGCTGGCAGCGGCACTTCGGCGGCGACCCGAACGCGGTCGGGCGTGACGTGCTCATCAACGGGCGGCCATTCAAAATCATCGGCGTGATGCCCGAAGGCTTCACCGGCACAGAGATGATCTACACGCCGGAAATCTGGGCGCCGATGATGATGCAGGAGTGGGTCGAGCCGGGCAACCCCTGGCTCAAGAATCGCGACACACACAACATCTTTGCCACGGGCCGACTCAAGCCCGGCGTCACGCTGCGGCAGGCCGAAGACTCACTCAACATCCTGGCCGCGCAGCTAGGCCGCGAATACCCCGACAGCGACGAAGGCGTGACGATCCAGTTGATGCCGCCGGGCTTCATCCTCCCGACCATCCGCGGCGCGTTCGTCAGTTTCACGACGATTCTTATGGCGACCGTGGCGCTGGTGCTGGCCGTCGCCTGCGCCAACCTCGCCGGCCTGTTGCTGGCGCGCGCCAGTGCGCGGCGGCGCGAGATCGCTATTCGACTGGCGATGGGCGCGAGCCGCTGGCGTTTGATCCGCCAGTTGTTGACCGAAAGCGCGCTGCTTGCGTTGATGGGCGGCGTGCTCGGTCTGGTGCTGGCCGTGTGGATCATCAACCTGGTGATCGCCTTCAAGCCGCCGCTCGACGCGCCGATCAACATCGGGCTCTACGTTGACTGGCGCGTGCTCGCTTTTTCGCTGCTGGTCTCTTTGATGACTGGCATCGTCTTCGGCCTGGTGCCGGCGTTGCAAGCGACGAACCCTGATCTGGTGCAGGCGCTCAAGGAAGCGACGTTACAGACCGGCGCGCGGCGTTCGCGCCTGCGCTCGGCGCTGGTCGTCGTGCAGATCGCGCTGTCGCTGGTGCTGCTGATCGCCGCAGGGCTGGTGCTGCGCTCGCTCGGCCATGTGCAGACGATGAATCCCGGCTTTGAAGTAGCCAACGGGCTGAAGATGTCGTTCGACATCGGCCTGCAAGGTTACGACAAGGCGCGCGGCCAGCAGTTTTACAAGCAGTTGATCGAGCGCGTCGAGGGCGTGCCCGGCGTGCGCTCGGCGTCGCTCACCGCCCTCTTCCCCTTGAGCGTAGACTATTCGGCCAACGCCATCTTCATCGAAGGCCAGCCGCCGGTGCGCGGCGCCGAAGTGCCGAACGCCATGGTCGCGTCGGTCGCGCCGAAGTACTGCGAGACCATGGGCATCCCCGTTTTGGCGGGCCGCGATTTCAACGACGGCGACACCGATAAGACGACGAAGGTCGCGGTCGTCAACGAAGCCTTCGCGCACCGCTTCTTTCCCGAAGCCCATTCGCTTGACGAAGTGATCGGCAAGCGCTTCAGCTTCATGAGCCTACAGGGGCCGTTCATTCAGATCGCCGGCATCACGCGCGACGGCAAGTATTGGAGCATCGGCGAAGCGCCGCAGCCATTCGTCTACTCGCCCCTGTCGCAGTTTTACACCTCCTCGGTCACGCTCGTGGTGCGCACGACGAGCGACCCGCAGGCGCTCGCCAACGCGGTTCGCGGCAAGATCAGCGAGATGGATGCGACGCTGCCGGTTTATGACGTCAAGACATTTGCCGAGCACCTCAGCTTCTCGCTCTTCCCCGTGCGCATCGTGGCCATCCTGCTGGCGAGCTTCGGCGGGCTGGCGCTCCTGCTTGCGGGCGTCGGCATCTACGGCGTCACGGCTTACTCAGTCAGCCAGCGGACGCGCGAGATCGGCATCCGCATGGCGCTCGGCGCGACGCGCGGCAACATTCTCAGGTTGATGCTGGGTCATGGGCTGAGACTGGCGGCCATCGGTTTAAGCATCGGGCTGGCGGCGGCCTTCATGCTGACGCGGCTGATGGCAGCGGTGCTGTATGGCATCAGCGCGACCGACGCCATCACCTTCGTCGCCATCTCCCTGCTGCTGGCCGGAGTGGCTCTGGGAGCCTGTTTCGTGCCGGCCCACCGCGCCACTCGCGTAGACCCGATGGTCGCCTTGCGCTACGAGTGAGCGACGCGGGACGCGGCGACGCGGCGAGAAGAAAAAGACGCGGGGACGCGGAGACCGAGGCGACGCGGCGAGGGAAAGAGACAGAGGCTGACAGATTGTCTTTCTTTCACCGCGTCCCCGCGTCACCGCGTCCCCGCGTCACTCTTCCCGCGTCGCCGTTTCTCCACGTCATTCCTGCTTTCCGCCTTTGGGATTGGCATTCCCAGAAGTGAACAGGAATCAGGGCATAGGAGGCAGAAACTAAGAGGCGTTTAGCCCCTATTTCGCGCCACCCGCCGCTTTCTTTATCGCCGCGCGCATCGGCCAAGCTCTCTAAATCCCAGAGTTAATCACCCAATTACGCGATTGCCTTCTGACTCCTGACTCCTGACTCCTGACTCCGACCAGCATGGCACGCGGCTTGGCTTAGGAGGATCGATCTTTATCTTTGTCAGTAGATCAATCGAGGGGGTGCGGAGATGCTCATGCAGGATTTGCGGTACGGCTTGCGAATGCTGTTAAAGCGGCCCGGTTTCAGTCTGGTGGCCGTGCTGACGTTGGCGCTCGGCATTGGCGCCAACACAACGATCTTCAGTTTCGTCAACGCCATTCTGCTGCGCCCGCTGCCCTACAAAAACGCCGAGCGGCTGGTGGTGCCGGTTTCGGTCAATCCGGCGCGCGGCTATGACAACTCTTCGGTCACTTACGCCGATTACCTGGACTGGAAGAATGAAGGCATCTTCGAGCAGGTCGCCGCGCTTAGCCTGCTGAGCGCCGCCGATCTGGCGAGCGGCGACGCCGAGCCTGAACGTGTGCAGGTGGCAGCGGTCACGCCGGAATACTTCGCCGTCATGGGCAGCGAAGCGAAGATCGGGCGAACCTTTGGCGATGGCGATTACAACTCGCCCGGCCCGGCGTCTGCCGTGATTATCACCTATGGCCTGTGGCAGCGGCGCTTCGGCGGTGACGCCGACATCATCAATCAGAAGATCTATCTCAATGGCCGCCCCTATCCGGTCGTCGGCGTGATGCCGCCGGATTCGACCTGGCCCGAAGACCGCGACGTGATCGTGCCGCTAGCGATTCCGAATCCCGGCCCCGACGAACTGCGGCGCGACAACATGATCTATTCTGCCATCGCGCGCCTGAAGGCAGACGTGCCGCCGGCGCAGGTCAACGCGGCGATGGCTGGCATCGCCGCGCGGCTTGAACAAGAGTATCCCGAATCGCGGCAGGGCTGGAGCAACCGCACCGTCAGCCTGCGCGATTATGTCGTCGGCAACCAACTGCGTAGCTCGCTGCTCATCCTGCTGGCGGTGGTCGCCTGCGTGTTGCTGATCGCCTGCGTCAACGTCGCTAACCTCATGCTGGTGCGCGCGGCGGCGCGCGAGCGCGAGATGGCCATCCGGCTGGCGCTCGGAGCGGGGCGCGGGCGATTGATCCGGCAACTGCTGACCGAGAGCCTGATGCTGGCCGTCGCCGGCGGCGGCGCAGGGCTGCTGCTGGCCATCTGGGGCGTGGACCTGTTGAAGTCGGTCGCGCCCTACGGCACGCCGCGACTGGCGCAAGTTCATGTTGATGTTAGCGTACTATGGTTCACGGTCGCCGCGTCGCTGGGCACGGCACTCATCTGCGGATTGATCCCGGCGCTGCAATCTTCGCGCGCAGACCTACAGCAGGCGCTCAAGGAATCGTCGCGCAGCGCCACGGGCGGCACGCGCAGCCGCTTTGTGCGCAACGCGCTGGTCGTTTCAGAGATCGCCCTGTCGCTGGTTTTGCTGATCGGCGCCGGCCTGGCGATCCGCAGCTTTATGCGCGTTCAACAGGTTGATCCGGGATTAAAGACTGAGCGCTTGCTCACAATGGAACTGAATGTGCCGAGCGTGCGCTATCCCGACCGCCCGCGGGTTGCCGCTTTTTACAGAGACTTGCTCGCGAGCGTCCAGGCGACGCCGGGCGTCGAATCCGTAGCCGCCACCTCGGCCCTGCCGCTGGGCGGCGGTGGTTTTTACCTGGGGCGCTCGTTCCTCGTCGAAGGTCAGCCGGAGCCGCCGGCGAGCGCCGATTATGCCGCGCAATGGAATGTCATCACGCCCGGCTACTTCAAGACCACCGGCATGCGGCTGATCGCCGGGCGCGACTTTGACGAGCACGACGGGCTCAACACCACCCCGGTCATCATCATCAACCAGACGCTGGCGCGGGACATCTTCGGCGATGCGAGCGCCCTCGGCAAGCGCATACGCTCGTGGCGCGACGAGAACCAGTTGCGCGAGATCGTCGGCGTCGTCGAAGACGTACGCTACTATGGCCGCGACGATAAATTGCGCGGTCTGGTCTACGTGCCGCACACGCAGAACGCCTGGCGCACGATGACGCTGACGGTGCGCACGCAGGCTGACCCGGCGGGCGTCGTCAGCGCCATCCGCGGCCAGATCGCCGCGGTCGATAGCGGCCTGGCGGTTGCCAATCTCGAAACCATGACGACGATACTCAATCGCTCGGTCGCGCCGCGCCGCGCCAGTATGTTATTGCTGGCGGCCTTCGGCAGCATCGCGGCGTTGCTGGCGGTGATCGGCATCTACGGCGTGCTTTCCTACACGGTGGCGCAGCGGGCGCAAGAGATCGGCGTGCGCATCGCGCTGGGGGCGCGCTCAAGCGATGTGCTGCGGCTGGTGATCGGCCAGGGCATGAAACTGACGCTCATCGGCGTCGGCATCGGACTCGGCGCGGCCTTCGCGCTGACGCGGTTGATGGCCAGTCTGCTCTATGGCACCAGCACCACCGACCCGCTGACTTTCAGCGCGATTGCGATCCTGCTAACCCTGGTCGCGCTGCTGGCCTGCTACGTCCCGGCGCGGCGAGCAACGAAAGTAGACCCGCTGGTGGCTTTGCGATACGAATGATGGGTGATAGGTGTCGGGTGTCGGGTGACAGGTTACGGATAACGCGGCGCTCTTCTTCCTAACACCCAACACCTATCACCTGACACCCTCACTGGAGGCAGTGAATGGAGACGCTAACGAAAGACCTGCGCTATGCGGTGCGGATGCTGCTCAAAGGGCGAATGGTTACGGTCATTGCGCTACTGGCGTTGACGCTCGGCATCGGCGCTAACACGGCCATCTTCAGCGTCATTAATGCAGTGCTGATCAAGCCGCTGCCCTACCCACAGCCGGAACAACTGGTGCGCGTTTACGAAAAGTCGCCACAGTTCGAGCAGATGTCGGTTTCTTATCTGAACTTCCTCGACTGGCAGCGCGAGTCGAGAGCCTTTGAGCACATGGCGGTCTTTCGCCACCAGCCCTTCAACATCACGGGCGGTGCCGAACCCGAGCGCGTCACCGGCAGGTTGATCTCCGCAGACTTTCTCGCAACCCTCGGTGTGCGCCCGGCGCTGGGGCGCGACCTGCGCGCCGAAGACGACCGGCGCGGCGCCGGGCCTGTCGTGATGCTCAGCCACGGCTTCTGGCAGCGGCGCTTTGGCGGCGACGCTAACATCCTCGACAAGCCGCTGACGATCAACGGCAAAGAATACACGGTCATCGGCATCCTGCCGGCGAGCTTCAAGTTCTATTCGCCGGTCGATCTCTTTGTGCCCATCGGCGTACAGGATGACGTTTCGTTGCAGGTGCGCGACTTTCATCCCGGCCTGCGCGTCATCGCGCGACTGCGCCAGGGCGCGACCCTCGCGGAAGCCCGCGACGAGATGCAAGGCATCGCCGCGGCGCTCGAACAACAATATCCGGCATCGAACACCCATCAGGGCGTGGCGATGGTTACGATGCACGATGACCTCGTGCATGACATCAAGCCTGTGCTGCTGCTATTGCTCGGCGCAGTCGGGCTGGTGCTGTTGATCGCCTGCGCCAACGTCGCCAATCTGTTGCTGGCGCGCGCCGCCGCCCGCCAGAAAGAGATGGCCATACGCACGGCGTTGGGTGCGAGCCGCTGGCGCATCGTCCGCCAGTTGCTCACTGAAAGCGTCCTGCTGTCGGCGATTGGCGGCGGCCTCGGGCTGCTGGTGGCGATGTGGGGAACGGACGCGCTGATCGCGCTGATCCCCGACACCATCCCGCGCGCCGATGACATCGGCCTGGATGCCCGCGTGATGTTGTTTACATTGTTCATCTCGGCGCTGACCGGCTGCGTCTTCGGGTTGATCCCGGCGCTGCATGTCTCCAAGCCCAACTTGAACGAGACATTGAAAGAGGGCGGGCGCACGGCGGCGACCATGCGCCAGGGCGTGCGTAACGCGCTGGTCGTCGTCGAAGTCGGCTTCGCGCTGGTCTTGTTAATCGGCGCGGGGCTGTTGATCCGCAGCCTGATGGCTGTGCGCAACGTCGCCCCCGGCGTCAACCCGCGGAACGTCATCACCATGCAGATACCGCTGTCGTCGAACGTCTATGACGACGCGACGAAGGTGAGAAACTTCTTTGACCACATGCTCGAACGCTTGCAGGCGACGCCGGGCGTGCAAGCGGTCGCCATCACCGCCAACATGCCCTTCATCGGCGACGACAGCGAAGCGCCGTTCTGGGTCGGCAACGGTCCGCGCCCTGCGCCCGAAGCGATTCAATGGGCGCTGATGAACCCTGTGAGCGCCGGCTACGCTGAGGCGATGGGCATCCCGCTAAAGCGCGGCAGGTTCATCACCCGCCAGGACACCAAGGACACGCCGCACATCGCCGTCATTGATGAATACATGGCGCGCGACCTCTTCCCCGGCGAAGACCCGGTCGGTAAGCGCATGACCATTCCCGGCAACGACAAGATGGCCGACATCCCGTTTGAGATCGTCGGCGTCGTCGGCCACGTCAAGCATTTCGGGCTGGACGCGCAGAAAGAGATTCCCTTCCAGTTCTATATGCCTTACGTGCAGATACCCGATGACTTCATCACAGGCTTTCTCGGCATGGGCCTGGTCGCGCGCACGGCCGGCGACCCGATGGCGGCCGTCGGGCCGATGAAAGAAGCGATTCTCACCGTAGATAAAGATCAACCGGTTACTGCCGTGCGCTCGATGGAGCAGGTGCTGGCCGACTCGTTGTCGCAGCGGCGCTTCACCATGCTGCTGCTTGGCCTGTTCGCCGCCCTGGCGCTGGTGCTGGCCTCCGTAGGCATCTACGGCGTGATGAGCTACACGGTGACGCAACGCACGCATGAGATCGGCGTTCGCATGGCACTCGGCGCGCGGCCTGCCGATGTGCTAGGGTTGGTGGTCGCTCAGGGCATGGCGATTGCGGGCGTCGGCGTCGGCATTGGGCTTGCGGCGGCGCTGGCGCTGACGCGCTTGATGTCGAGTTTCCTCTTTGGCGTCAGCGCGACTGACCCGCTAACTTTTATTGCTATCCCGCTCATTCTGGCGGGGGTGGCTCTGGGAGCCTGTTTCGTGCCAGCTCGCCGGGCAACGCGCGTAGACCCGATGGTCGCGCTGCGATACGAGTAAAGGTTAAGGTTGAGGAGATTCCTATGCAAACCCTGTTGCAAGACTTGCGCTACGGCGCGCGGATGTTGATGAAGAAACCCGGCTTCACCCTGATTGCCGTCATCACGCTGGCCCTGGGGATTGGCGCGACGACGGCCATCTTTTCGGTCGTCAATGGTGTCCTGCTGCGCCCGCTCGATTATCAAGACCCGCAGCAGATCGTCACGCTGTTGAGCAGAGGGCGGGGGCCGGTCTCGCCGGCGAACTTCCTCGACATGAAAGCAAACAGCCAGAGCTTCACGCAGATGGCGGCGGCGGAAGCCTGGGGCGGCACCCTTTCAAGCCAGGACCACCCCGAAGAGGTCGCCGGGTTGCGCATGGGCGATGGGCTTTTCGATCTGCTCGGCGTTCAGCCGATGTACGGGCGTACGCTCGAAGCCGATGACTTTCAACCGGGCCGCGACCATGTGCTGGTGCTGAGTCACAAGCTCTGGCAGCGGGCCTTCGGCGGCGACCCCGGCATCGTCGGGCAGACGCTCACACTGAGCGGCGAAAGTTACACTGTGGTTGGCGTGATGCCGCCACAGTTTCAATTCCCCCCTTTCTGGTCAACGCGCGCAGAGATGTGGGCGCCGCTCGACCTGCGCAACCGCGCCACCAATCGCGGCGGCAGCTCATTGCGCGTCTTTGGGCGTTTGAAGCCGGGCGTCAGCATGAGCCAGGCGCAAGCCGAGATTGCCGCGACCAGCGCGCAGCTCGCCCAGTCTTACCCGGAGGAGAATAGCGGCCTCGACATCCGCGTTGACCCATTAAACGAGAAAGTCGTCGGCAACGTGCGCCCGGCGCTGTTGATCCTGTCCGGGGCGGTCGGGTTCGTCCTGCTGATCGCCTGCGCCAATGTGGCTTGCCTGTTACTCGCGCGGTCAGCGGCGCGACAGAAAGAGATCGCCGTGCGCGTCGCGATGGGCGCGAGCCGCCAGCGCATCCTCCGCCAGTTGTTGACCGAAAGCCTGTTGCTCTCGCTGTGCGGCGCGGCGGTCGGTCTTCTACTCGCCGTCTGGGGCGTGGACTTGCTCAAAGCCCTGCTGGCGGGCAACAGCACCAGCTTCAGCGTCCGCCTGCCGCGTCTGAGCGAGATCAAGATCGACGCCGTGGTCTTCGGCTTCACACTCTTAGTTACAGTGTTGACCGGCATGCTCTTTGGCCTGGCCCCGGCGCTCGGCGCATCGAAGCCGAATTTGAACGAGACGCTCAAAGAGGGCGGGCGCAGCACGACCACCGGGCGTCGGCGCTTGCGCGAAACGCTGGTCGTCGCCGAGCTGGCGCTGGCGCTGGTGATGCTCGTAGGCGCCGGTCTGCTGATGAACAGCTTTTTGAAGCTACAGGCGGTCGATCCGGGGCTCAATCCGCGCAACCTGCTGACGATGACCGTTTCGCTTGCGGGCGCGCCCCGGTACGCCGGCCCGGCGCGCGAAGCCTTTTACCGCAGCTTGACCGAACAGCTCACGGCATTGCCGGGCGTCGAATCGGCGAGCGCCATCAATCACCTGCCGCTGGCCGGCGATGTCTGGAGCAGGGCGCTGAGCATCGAAGGCCGCCCGTTGCCGCCACCGGGACAACGCGACGCCACCATCTGGCGCGTCAGCCGCCCGGATTACTTTCGCGCGATGGGCATTCCTCTGCGCGCCGGGCGCGAGTTCAACGAACGCGACAGCGCCGACGCGCCCGCCGTCGCCATCATCAATGAAGCGGTGGCGCGCCGTTACTGGCCGACCGAAGACGCCATCGGCAAGCGCATCACGCTGGATGATCCGGGCACGCCGTCGCCGCGATGGCTCACCGTCATCGGCGTCGCCAGGGATGTCAAGCAGGAGAGCTGGACGAGCGAGCCACAAAACGAAGTCTATACGGCCTTCCAACAGACCCCGGCTTTCTTCGCGAACACGGCCCGGCAGTACACTTCAATGACCATCGTCGTCCGCACGACGGGCGAGCCTGCCAGCCTGGCGGCGGCGATGCAGGATAAGGTCAGGACGATGGACGCCAGCCTGCCGGTCTCGAACGTCGTGAGCATGGAGCAGGTGATAGCCGACACACTCTGGCAGCCGCGTTTCAATTTGCAATTGATCGGAGTCTTTGCGGGCGTGGCGCTGTTGCTGGCCGCCATCGGCCTGTATGGCGTGATGGCGTACTCGGTCGCGCAGCGCACACAGGAAATCGGCTTGCGCATGGCGCTGGGCGCGCAGGGGCGCGACGTTCTCAAGATGGTCGTGGGTCAGGGCATGAGGCTGGCGCTGTTGGGCGTGACGCTGGGACTGATCGCCTCGGCAGCGCTAACCCGCGTGATGACCGGCTTGCTGTTCGGGGTCAGCGCTACCGACCCGACGACATTTGCCGGCGTCGCCTTGATCCTCGCCTTAGTGGCTCTGGGAGCCTGTTTCGTGCCGGCCCGCCGCGCCACTCGCGTAGACCCGATGATCGCGCTGCGCTACGAATAGAAGTCAGGAGTCAGAAGTCAGGAGTCAGAATGAATAAGGAAGGGGAGTCTAAAAGATAGAATAGAAGCGGCGGCGGACAAGCGTACTGGCTGCCGCCGACTTCCTTGTTCATTCTGTCTTCTGACTCCTGACTCCTGACTCCCGGAGGTTTGCTGATGGATACACTGTGGCAAGACATACGCTATGGCATTCGGACGTTGATGAAGAATCCCGGCTTCACGGCCATCGCCGTGCTGACGCTGGCGCTCGGGCTGGGAGCCAACACGGCGATCTTCTCGCTGACCGATCAGATTCTCTTGCGCCGGTTGCCGGTTGAACGGCCCGAAGAGCTGGTGGTGCTGCGCTCACCCGGCTCGAAATCGGGGCACGTATGGAGCGACGGCGACGGCTCAGCTTCGTTCTCTTATCCGCAATACAAAGCGTTGCGCGATAAGAACAACGTTTTCGCAGGGCTGCTGGCGCGCTTTGCCGTGCCGCTCAGCGTCGCCGGCGACGGGCAGACCGAGCGCGCCAACGGCGAGCTGGTGACGGGTAATTATTTCGCCGTGCTCGGCGTGCGCCCGGCGCTTGGTCGTCTCTTGACGGACGATGACGACCGCGCGCCCGGCGCTGGCCCCGTCGCCGTCCTCAGTTACGGCTACTGGACGCGACGCTTTGGCGCTAGCCCCGACGTGCTGAACAAGACGCTGACGATCAACGGCGCGGTGATGACCGTTGTAGGCGTCGCACAGTCAGGCTTCAATGGCGTGCAGGTGGGACAACTCCCCGATGTCTTCATCCCCATGACGATGAAGGCGCAGATGACGCCGGGGTGGGACGCGCTGAACGATCCTAAGGATTACTGGCTGGCTATTCTCGGCAGGTTGCAGCCCGGTCTATCGGGCGCGCAGGCCGCAGCCGCCGTCGCTCCCATCTACCGGCAGATTCTCGAAGAGGAGCTGCCCTTGCAGGGCAAGATGTCGGCAGAACAGCAGCAGCGCTTTCTGGATAAGCCGCTGGTGTTGGACGCCGGAGCGCGCGGCAGGCCGATTCTTCAGCACGGCACCACAGAGCCTTTGAGCGTGTTGATGGGCATGGTTGGGCTGGTGCTGCTGATTGCCTGCGCCAATGTCGCCAATCTGCTGATGGCGCGCGGCGCGGCGCGGCAGCGCGAGATTGCCATTCGCATGGCGGTCGGCGCGGGGCGCTTTCGCCTGGTGCGGCAATTTCTGGTCGAGAGCCTGCTGCTCTCTTTTATTGGCGGCGGCGTCGGCCTACTGGTCGCCGCCTGGACGATCAGCGGTCTGATCGCCGCCCTCCCGCAGGGCTTCGGTGCGGAGGGACTGTCATCGCAACTCGATCCCCGATTGCTGGCTTTCAACTTCGCGCTGGCGCTGCTTACGGGCATCATCTTCGGCCTGATGCCGGCGTTCAAGGCAACGCGCCTGAACCTGGAAGGCACATTGCGCGAGCAAGGGTCGAGCGTGTCGGGCAGCCTCGGACAGGTGCGCTTCCGCAAAGGGCTGGTGGTTTCGCAGATCGTTCTGACGACCGTGCTGCTGGTCGGTGCCGGCCTGTTCGCGCGCAGCCTGAGTAACCTGAGCCGCCTCGATCTCGGCCTGCGCGCCGACCAGTTGATCGAGTTTTCAATCGAGCCGCAACTGAATGGCTACTCGCCGCAGCAAACCATCACCTTCTTCGACCAGTTGCATCAACGGCTGGCGGCGCTGCCGGGGGTCGAGTCGGTGAGCGCAGCCGAGATTCCCGTCTTCGCCGACAGCAGCGCCGGCTCGAACGTCACCGTCGAAGGCTATCAGGGGCAGGACGCCGAAAACTTGCACGTCGACCACAATTCGATTGGCCCGAACTACTTCTCGACGATGGGCATCCCGCTGATTAAGGGGCGCGAGATCAGTCAGGCCGACACCGCCAACAGCCCGAAGGTGGCGGTCATCAATGAGAGCTTCGTGCGCAAATACTTCGGCGAACACGAAGCGGTCGGCGCGCACTTCGCTTTCGGCTCCGGCAACAAAGTGATACCCGACATCGAGATCGTCGGCGTCGTCAAAAACAGCAAATCCTCCAGTGTCCGCGAAGAAGAGAAACCATTCGTCTATCTTCCCTATACCCAGAGGAAGCCGTTCGGCAGTTACACCTTTTACGTCCGCACCCGACAGGATGTCGGCACCGTGGCGACAACCTTGCGCGGCGAAGTCGAGCGCCTGGACGCGAACCTGCCGATCTTCGGTCTGATGACCGTCAGCCGGCAGATTGACGAATCGTTATTCATTGACCGCTTCCTGACCATGCTGTCGCTGGGCTTTGCGCTGCTGGCGGCGCTGCTGGCGATGGTCGGGCTGTATGGCGTGATGGCTTATACGGTGACGCGGCGAACCCGCGAGATCGGCATTCGCATGGCATTGGGCGCGACGCGCGGCAATGTCTCGTGGTTGATCTTGCGCGAGGTCGTGATCCTGGCAGCCATCGGGTTGATTGCCGGCTTGCCCGCCGCTTACGCGCTGGGCCGATTGACGGAATCGCTGTTGTTCAGCGTCAAGGCGAGCGATCCCATCGTCTTTATCAGCGCCGGGCTGTTGTTGAGCGCGGCAACGCTCGTAGGCGGCTACCTGCCGGCCCGCAAAGCCGCCGGCATCGATCCGCTGAAGGCATTGCGATATGAGTAGGCAGGAAGCAGGAGGCAGGAGGCAGGAAGCCGTCAACGAAGGACAGCTAATCAACATCTTCCATCAGCCGTATGGCCGGCTATTGCACGCTTCCTGACTGCCTCCTGCCTCCTGCCTCCTGCTTCCTGATTTACGGAGGTGAGCAATGAGCACACTGCTGCAAGACCTGCGCTACGGGGCGCGCATGCTGGCGAAGAAGCCGGGATTCACGGCGGTTGCCATCATCACCCTGGCGCTCGGCGTCGGCGTCAACACGGCCATGTTCAGCGTCGTCAATTCGCTGCTCCTACAGCCGCTGCCGTTCAAGCAGCCCGAACAGCTCGTCCGCGTCACCTCTGACTTCACCAAACGCAACGCCAAAGATGTCGGCGTCACCATCCCCGAGCTATTCGACTACCGCGACCGCGCCGGCATCTTCCAGGACGTTTCAGGCATATACCCGATCAACGTCAACCTGACAGAGGTCGACGAGCCGGAGCGCATCGAAGCCCTGCTGGTCAGCCCGAATTATTTTTCGATTCTCGGCGCGGACGCCGCCCTCGGACGCACCTTTCAGCCCGACGATTATCAACCGGGCATCACCGAGATCGTCGTCATCAGCGACGGCTTGTGGAAGCGGCGCTTCGGCGGCGATACAAACATCCTCGGCAAGAAACTCCGACTCGATAACGACCTCTTCACCATCGTCGGCGTGATGCCGCAGGGCTTTCATCATCCGGGCCGCGGCATTCAGGGCGAAGCCGAGATATGGGCGCCGACTGGTTATGCGGCCACGCCATTTCAGCCGCCGGCGCGTGGTTTCTATATCCTGAGCGGCGTTCTCGGACGATTGAAGCCCGGCGTTTCGCTCGAAGCCGCGCAGGCCCGCATCAACGTGGTCGCCGAAGATTTGCGGAGCGAATTCCCAAACGACTTCCCCGAAAATCGCGGCTGGGCGCCGCGCCTCATCCCCTTGCAAGATGATCTGGTCGGCAACGTGCGCCCGGCGCTGTTGATCTTGCTTGCGGCGGTGGCGTTTGTCTTGTTGATCGCCTGCGCCAACGTCGCCAACCTCTTGCTGGCGCGCGCCTCTGTGCGCCAGCGCGAATTCGCCATCCGCGCCGCGCTCGGCGCAAGCCGCTTGCGCTTGCTCCGTCAACTGCTGACCGAGAGCGCGCTGCTGTCGCTGAGCGGCGGTTTGCTCGGCCTCTTGCTGACGCTCTGGAGCATTGATGGGCTGGTGCTGCTGTTGCCATCGAGCCTGCCGCCGACGACGCACATCGGCGTTGACGGGCGCGTGCTGCTGTTCACGCTGCTGGTGTCGCTGGTGACCGGGTTCGTCTTCGGCGTCGCGCCGGCCTTTCAAGCGACCGCGACCAAGACCGCTATGCTGAAAGACGCGACGCGCGGCTCGACGGCGGGACAGCGGGCCAACCGTTTACGCAGCCTGCTGGTCGTCTCGGAGTTCGCGCTCGCCCTGGTGCTGCTGATCGGCGCGGGACTGTTGCTGCGCAGCTTCTGGCGACTGCAATCGGTCGCTCCCGGCTTCAATCCTTCGGGTGTGCTGACGGCGCGTTTCTGGATGCCGCAGCCGAACGACCCGCCGACCGGCCCCTACTTCAAGCATCAACAGCGGCTGCCGTTTTATCGTCAGGTCATGCAGCGCATCGCGGCGCTGCCGGGTGTCGAAGAAGCCGGGTGGGTCAACCGCCTGCCGCTCGGCGGGCAGAATGCCAATCAGAGTTTCTTGATCGAAGGCCGCCCGCTTGAAACCGCCGACGTATCGGCCAGCGACCCGTTTACGGCGAGCCCCGGTTACTTCGGGGCGATGCAGATTCCACTGGTGCGCGGTCGCTACTTCGACGACCACGATGACGAGAAGTCGCCGGGCGTGCTACTGATCAGCGAAAGCTTCGCCAACCGCTTCTTCCCTGACGAAGACCCTGTAGGCCGTCGCATACGTCCGGGCAATCGCAACTCGACCGCGCCGTGGCTCACCATCGTCGGCGTCGTTCGCGATGTCAAGACGACTGCCTTAGACGCCGACAACGCGCCGCAGATGTACCGCTGCATGTGGCAGGCGTCGGGGCTGCAATTCGCGCTTGTCGTGCGCGGCAACTTCGACGCGGCGACGATGGGGCGGGCAATCAGCAATGAGGTGCGCGCCGTTGATCCGAACATGCCGATCTATGGCGTCAAGCCGATGACTGAAGTGATGGCGGCGACCTTCGCGCAGCGCCGCTTTGCGATGCTGTTGTTGGGAATGTTTGCGGCGGTGGCGCTGTTGTTGTCCGCGGTCGGCATCTACGCGGTGATGGCTTACGTCGTGCAGCAGCGCACCAACGAAGTCGGCATACGCATGGCGCTGGGGGCGCGGCCCGGCGACGTGCTGCGCCTGATCGTCGGCCAGGGCTTGCGGCTCGTCCTCTGGGGCGTGGCCGTGGGACTGGCGGCGGCTTTTGCGTTGACGCGCCTGACCGCCAGCCTGCTCTTTAACACGAGCGCCAGCGACCCGCTGACTTTCACAGGCATCTCGCTGCTGCTCATTTTGATTGCGCTGCTGGCCATCTGCATTCCGGCCCGCCGCGCCACTCGCGTCGATCCGATGATCGCTCTACGCTACGAATAGAAGTCAGGAGTCAGAAGTCAGGAGTCAGAATGAAAGCCGCGGCGGAGCCGACCTCCTTATTCATTCTGACTTCTGACTCCTGACTTCTGACTCCCAGGAGTTTTTATGGAAACCCTGCTACAAGACATACGCTATGGCTTCAGGATGCTGCGCAAGAGCCCGCTGGTGACGCTGGTGGCGGTCGTTTCGCTGGCGCTCGGCATCAGCGCCAACACCGTGATCTTCAGCGTCGTCAACGCCATCCTTTTAAAGTCGCTGCCCTTTAAAGACCCGGAGCGCATCGTCCTCGTCTGGGGCAATACGCCGTCGGAAGGGCACACCCGAAGTCAGGTGTCGGCGACCGATACCGACGATTGGCGGCATCAGAATTCGGTCTTTGAAGACATCGCCACCTACAGCAACTGGAGCGCGACGCTGCTCGGCGAAGGCGAGCCGGAGCGCATCCAGGGCATACAGGTGGGCGACGGTTACTTCACCATCATGAAAGGGACGCCGATGCTGGGCCGCACCTTTCTGCCCGAAGAGCAGGAGGACGGCAAAGATTTCGTCGTCGTCCTCGGCTATGGCTTGTGGCAGCGGCGCTTCGCCGGCGACCCGAACGTCGTCGGCCAGAAGATCAGTCTCAGCGGCAGGCCCTACACGGTGGTTGGCGTCATGCCGGCGGACTTTCAATCGCTGCCTACCAGCCTGGTTGATCCGCGCGGCGAATTCTATCGGCCTGTCGCCGAACCGCACGACGAGAATGAGCGCTCGTCACGCCACTTGCGCGCCATCGCGCGGTTGAAAGATGGCGTCACGGTCGAACAGGCGCAGGCCGAGATGAACGTCATCACCGGACGCCTCGAACAACTTCACCCACGCCACAACACAGGCTACGGCGTGCGGCTCATCAGCTTGCCCGAAGACACGGTCGGCGGTTTGCGCGCGACGCTGCTGACGCTGTTCGGCGCGGTCGCCTTCGTCCTGTTGATCGCCTGCGCCAACGTCGGCAACCTGCTGCTGGTGCGCTCGGCGGCGCGGCAGAAAGAGATCGCCATTCGCCGGGCGCTGGGCGCGGCACGCCTAAGACTGGCGCGGCAGTTCCTGACCGAAAGTGTGCTGCTGGCGTTGATGGGCGGCGGTGCCGGTTTGTTGCTGGCGCTGTGGGGAACAAGCCTGGTCGAAACGCTCGGCGCGCGCGTGATGCCGCTGCTCACCGGCATCAAGATCGATAGCCGAGTGCTGGGCTTCACCTTGGCCATTTCGATACTCACTGGCATCGTCTTCGGGCTGCTTCCGGCCTTGCAGGCGACGAACCCCGACCTCAACGAAACGCTCAAGGACGGTGGCCGCGGCTCGGGCGCAGGGGCCAGCCGCAACCGCCTGCGCGGCGTGCTGGTGATGGGCGAAGTGGCGATGGCGCTTGTGCTGTTAATCTCGGCGGGGCTGTTGATCAAGAGCGTGATGCGATTGCGCGACGTCGATCCCGGCTTTGCCGCCGAGAATCGCCTGACCATGAGCGTCACGCTGCCGGGCGCGAAGTACCCGAAAGCGCCGCAGTGGGTCGCTTTTTACAATCAACTAGGCGAACGGCTCAAGGCGCTGCCGGGAGTCAAGGCGGCAGGCTTTACCAGCGTCCTACCGTTCAGCGGCAATTTCGATGGCCGCGCCCTGGCAATCGAAGACTATCCCAAAGCGCGCGGCGAAGAAGACAGCGTTGACCTCTACATCGTCACCCCTGCTTATCTTGAAGCGATGGCGATTCCGTTAAAGCAAGGTCGGGCGCTTGCCGAGCAGGACACCGACACGGCACCGCTGGTCGCGCTCATCAATCAGACCATGGCCGATGCGCTGTGGGCGGGGCAGAACCCCATCGGCAAGCGCATCAAGTTTCCCGGCTCCGAGCGCAATCCGCAGCCCTGGCGCACCGTCATCGGCGTCGTCGCCGATGTCAAACAGTATGGGCTGGATAGAAAAGACCCGATGCAAATCTACCTGCCCGAAGCGCAGTACCCGACGCAGTTCATGTCGCTGGTCGTGCATACCGCGGATGACCCGAAAGCCATGATTGCCGCCGTGCGCAGCGAAGTTCACGAGCTGGATAAAGACCAGGCGGTTTACAACATCTTCACCATGGAGCAACTGGTCGGCGATTCGATCTCGCTGCGGCGCTTCTCGATGGTGCTGCTGATGATCTTCGCCGGCGTCGCCTTGCTGCTCGCGGGCGTTGGCATCTACGGCGTCATCTCTTACACGGTGACGCAGCGCACGCATGAGATCGGCGTGCGCATGGCTTTGGGCGCGAGCCGCCGCGACATCATCCGTCTGATTGTCGGCCAGGGGATGGTAATGACGCTCGGCGGTATCAGCATCGGTTTGGTGGCGACCTTTGCGCTAACGCGGCTGCTGGCAAGCCTGCTGTTTGGCGTCAGCCCGACCGACCCGCTAACGTTCGCAATCGTCGCCGCCGTTCTGGCCGGAGTGGCTCTGGGAGCCTGTTTCGTCCCGGCTCGCCGCGCCACGCGCGTAGACCCGATGGTGGCATTGCGGTATGAGTAGGCAGGAAGCAGGAAGCAGGAGGCAGGAGCGGATACGGCTGCGACAAATGCTTGTTATCCCGAACCGCCGATCCTGTTGTTTCTCTGACTGCTTCCTGCCTCCTGCTTCCTGCTTCCTGATTATCAGAGGTGAACGATGCAAACGCTCATTCAAGACCTGCGCTATGGATTGCGGCTGCTGTTGAGGCGGCCCGGCTTCACGTTTGTCGCGGTGATTACACTGGCGCTGGGGATCGGCGCAAACACGGCCATCTTCTCAGTCGTCAACGCCGTACTGCTCAAGCCCCTGCCTTACCCTGAGCCCAGCCGACTGGTGGCGATCCGCGGCAATCAATCGCTGCCCGACCTCGACGACATCAGGGCGCAGAGCCAGGCGGTCGAGTACTTCGGCGGCGCGGTCGTCCAGGCGCTCGATTACACGGGCGAAGCCGAGCCGATTCAGGTGCAGGCGGCGCTCTGTAATGCAGACCTCTTTAGCGTTCTCGGCGCGCGCCCGCTGCTGGGGCGGGTGATCTCGCCCGCCGAAGACGTGGCCGGCGGCGAGCGCGTCGTCGTCCTCTCTCATGCGTTCTGGCAGCGACAATTCGGCGGCGACAGCGGCGTCATTGGCCGCAGCATACCGCTCAGCGGCAACAGCTACACGATTGTTGGCGTGATGCCCGCGGATTTTCGCATGCCGCGCGAGGAGCCGGACATCTGGGCGGCGGTGCGTGTTGCGAATCCGGTAGCGGCGCAGTTTCGCGGCGTCCACTTCCTGCGCACCTACCTGCGATTGAAGCCCGGCGTGACGATCAGCGCAGCGCAGTCCGAGATGGCCGCCATAGACCAGCGGCTCTCGGAAGCCTACCCGGACGAGAACAAAGATCGCCACCGCGTCTTGATCGGGCTTCATGAATTACTGGTGGGCGACATCCGTTTGCCGTTGCTGATCCTGTTCGGGGCGGTCAGCTTTGTACTGTTGATCGCCTGCACGAACTTCGCCAACCTGCTGCTGGCGCGGGCGGCGGCGCGGCATCGCGAGATGGTGATTCGCGCGGCGCTCGGCGCGCGGCGCTGGCGGCTCGTGCGTCAACTGGTGGTCGAAAGCGTGCTGCTCGCGCTGCTGGGCGGGACGCTCGGCGTCGTCCTGGCCATGTGGGGCATTGACCTGCTGCTCGCGCTCAAGCCCGCCAACCTGCCGCGCCCTGTGACCATCGGCATAGATGGCGGCGTGCTGGCCTTCACCCTGATGCTGTCGCTGCTTACGGGAATCATCTTCGGGCTGCTGCCGGCGTGGAGCGCGGCGAGCGCCAACGTCAGCGAGGCGTTGAAAGAAGGCAGCCGCGCCGCAACCGCCAGCATCACTCGACAACGCTTGCGCGGCAGCCTGGTCGTCGCCGAGATCGCTCTGGCGCTGGTGCTGCTGGTCGGCGCGGGACTCTTGATCAAGAGCTTCGCCCGCTTGCGCGGCGTCGCCCCGGGGTTCCAGCCCGAAGGCGTGCTGACCATGCGCATCGAGCTGCCCGAGGCGCGCTACAAAGAGATTCCGAAGCAGACGCAATGCCGCCTCCGTCTGCTTGAGGCGCTGAACGCGCAGCCCGGCATGCAGGCGGCGATGATCAGCGAATTGCCGCTCACCGATTATCGCCTGTCGCACAACTTCGTCATCGAGGGCCGCCCGCCGCTCGCCCCCGGCGATGAGCCGGAAGTCGAAACCCGCAGCATCAGCCGCACCTACTTTCAGACGATGAAGATTCCCGTGCTTGGCGGGCGCGACTTTGCCGCGCAGGACAACGATAAGTCGCCCATGGTCGCCGTCGTCAACGAGAGCTTCGTGCGCGAATACTTCCCCGACAGTAGCCCCATCGGCGCGCGCATCCAGTGGGCCAGGGGGCCGCGCGATTACTGGATGACGATCATCGGCGTCTGCGGCGACGTCCGCCAGGAATCGTTGGCCGAAGCCGCCGAGCCGACCGTCTTCACCCTCTACGAGCAACAGGATCAGCCGTGGAAGCGCTGGATGTTCCTCGTCATCCGCAGCCAGGATGAGCCGACGCGGCTCGCGCGATTGGCGCAGGAGCAGGTCTGGACGATTGACCGGCAACTGCCGGTGACCCGCATTCAACCGATGAGCGACGTGGTCGCCTCTTCGGTGAGCGGGCAGCGATTCAACCTGATCTTGCTCAGCCTGTTTGCGGCGGCGGCGCTGGTGCTGGCCGGCGTCGGCATTTACGGTGTGATGAGTTATACTGTCACGCAGCGCACGCACGAGATCGGCGTGCGCATGGCGCTGGGAGCCAGCGCGGCGGACGTGCTCAGGATGGTTGTCCGCCAGGGAATGACGCTCGCGGCGACGGGATTGATCATCGGGCTTGGCGCGGCTCTCGCCTTGACGCGTTTGATGGCGAGCCTGCTGTTTGGCGTCAGCGCCTCGGACCCGCTGACCTTCCTCGCCATCTCTCTGGTTCTGACAGCAGTAGCTCTGGGAGCTTGCTTTGTGCCGGCGCGGCGGGCGACGCGAGTCGACCCGATGGTCGCGCTCAGATACGAATAACTGTGGAGGACGTTTCTTATGCGTAGAGCTATGACACTGGCGGTTCTTGGAGCCACCTTAATGCTTTGCTTCGGCAGCCTGGCCGGGGCGCAGAATAACAAGCCGGCGCCGCCGCCCATCGTCGCCTTCGGCAGCGATTCGCCGGAGCGCGGCACCACCCGCGTCGGCTTCTGGAACACGAAAAAGGACATGGGCGCCGGCCAGTTTGCGATTGATTACGGTCGCCCGCTCTGGAAGGCAGATTACGAGGACACGGCGAAGTTCGACGCTTTTACCAAAGGCAAGGTCTATCGCCTGGGGAGCAATTTCTGGACGACGCTCGACACAGACATGCCGCTGACGGTTGCCGGCACGCAGATTCCGGCGGGCCTGTGGTATCTCGGCCTGCATCGCTCGGCAGACGGCGCGACCTGGAGCCTGGTCTTCATCGATCCGGCGAAAGCGCGCGCCGCGCACATTGACGCTTCCGAGATCGGTCGCGCGCCGGTCGCCTTTAAAGCGCCGATGACGATTGAAACGGCAGCCGAGACCAAAGACAAGCTGACGATTGATCTGCTCTTCAAACGCGGCAACCCGAAAGATGTGACCCTGCGCATCAGTTGGGGCAAGTGGCAGTTTAGCGCCCCTGTCGTGGTGCCTGTGCCGACCGCCGACTAGGCCGCCATCGCCAGTTGAACACAGAGACACGGAGGAAGCAGAGCGTTTTTCTCCGTGTCTCTGTGTGTCTCGGCGGTCTTCTTTCTTACATTCCTTGCGTTATCTGCTCGTTCCGCATTGCCTCAGGGTCTATTCATTCTCCGGACTTGAACCGCCAAGACGCCAAGGCCGCCAAGAGAACGCCGAGCTTTTCTTGGCGGTCTTGGCGTCTTGGCGGTTCATCCCCCAATGGTTATTCGAGAATGAATAGACCCTGCGCATTGCCTGCCCGCTTTTGCCTTTTGCGGCGCATCAGTGCTAGAGTTTGGTTTAGCCCCGCAGATTTTATTTAACAGACCAACGAACCCATTCGCAGAAAGTGGTATCTAAGTCTGCGAATCGGTAAAAGGAAGTTGAGTTTATCAAGACTTGGCGACAATAACCCGCAAAGCCAATACGCGCGTCATCCGGGTCGTTGAACAACGCCGCCCGCCGCTGTGGCGGCGCGTCTTCACGCGCAAGCTCGCCATTGTGCTGGCGGTTCTGGCGCTCCTATTCGCTTCCCTATTCGCCTTCTTCTACATCAAGTACTCGGCGCTGATTGACGCGCGCTTGCGCGGCGATGTCGTCGTCCGCACCACCGGCATCTATGCCGCGCCGCGCACCATCCGCCAGGGCTCGGGCGCCACCCTGCTATCGATCAAAGCCTATCTCGACAACATCGGCTACGTTGACGCCGCCAAAGAGGCCGACTCGAAGCGCGGGCGCTACGTCGACAAAGGCAACGCCCTGGAGATTCATTCGTCGAGCGACGCCGTCATCAACAACGCGCGGCAGTTCCCTAACGTCTTGATCGTCTTCGGGGCCGGCGGCAAAGGCGTCCGCCAGATCACCGACCTCGATTCCAAGCGCAATCTCGATCAGGCACAGCTTGAGCCGGAGATGATGACCGCCATCTCGAACGACAAGGCGCGGCAGAAACAGAAGCTCGTCTCTTACAAAGACCTGCCGAAGGATTACATCAACGCCGTCGTCGCCATCGAAGACCGGCAGTTCTTCGAGCATTCGGGCATCAACGTGCGCGGCATCGCCCGCGCCCTGTTCCGCGACGTCAGCGAAGGCCAGATGCAAGAGGGCGGCTCTTCGATCACTCAGCAGCTCGTCAAGAATTTCTTCCTGACGCCGGAGCGCACGCTCAAGCGCAAGATGCAAGAGATGATGATCGCCGTGACGCTTGAAACCAAGCTCAAGAAGGAAGAGATATTTCAGCTCTACGCCAACGAAATCTACATGGGTCAGTCGGGCAGCTATTCGATCAACGGCGTTGGCGAAGCGTCCTCGGCCTACTTCAACAAAGATGTCGTCAACCTGACGCTGCCCGAAGCCGCCTTCCTCGCCGGCATCATTCGCGGGCCGAGTCTCTATTCGCCTTACCGCGACCCCGAGCGCGCCCGCGCCCGGCGCAATCAAGTGCTCGACGCGATGGTCGAGGCCGGCTTCATTCCCAAAGATAAGGCCGAGGCGGCAAAGGCCACCAAGCTGGAAATCCAGCCGCGCAACACCGCCGTCAATAGCGACGCGCCGTATTTCGTTGACTACCTGCAACAGCAGTTGCTCAACGAAGGCATGTCGCGCGACCTGGCGCGGCAATCCTTCCGCGTCTATTCGTCGGTTGACCTGGAATTGCAGCGCGCCGCCGACAAAGCGGTCGGCGACACACTGACCCAGCTTGACCCCATCTTTGCCAAGCGCAAGAAGAACCCTATCCCGGCGGGCACGCTGCAAGCGGCGCTGGTTGCCATGAATCCGAAGACCGGCGAAATCATCGCCATGGTCGGCGGGCGCGACTACGGGCAGAGCCAGCTCAATCGCGCCACGGATGCCAACCGTCAGCCCGGCTCGGTCTTCAAGCCGATTGTTTATGCGACGGCGCTGAACTCGGCCTATGACGATCAGGCCGACGAGAAGATCACCGCGGCCTCAGAGTTCATGGACGCGCCGGAGACGTTTCTCTACGGGCGCGGGCAGACCTACTCGCCGGAGAACTTCGGCAAGACTTACGCCAATCAGAACGTCTCGCTGCGCGACGCGCTGACCCATTCGCTCAACGTCGTCACCGTGCGCGTTGCCGAAAAAGTCGGCTATGGAAAGATCGCTCGCATGGCCGAAAAGCTCGGGCTGCCGAAGCCGCAGCCGTACCCGGCGCTGGCGCTCGGCACGACGGAAGCGACGCCATTGCAGGTGGCGCAAGCTTACACGGCGTTCGCCAACGGCGGCGTGCTGACCGAAGCCAGTCCGATCAAGCGCGTCACCAACAGCAACGGCGTGGCGATTGTCGAAGCAAAGCCGTCGTCACGGCAGGCGCTGCGGCCTGAAGTCGCCTGGCTGACGACTTCGATATTGCAGGACGTGTTGAATCGCGGCACGGCGGCGCGCGCCCGCGCCATGGGATTCAAAGGGCTGGCCGCGGGAAAGACCGGCACGTCGCGCGATGGCTGGTTCGCCGGCTACACGCCGAATCTGGTCTGCGCCGTCTGGGTCGGCTTCGACGACAACTCGGAGCTTGGGCTTGAGGGCGCGAAGTCCGCCCTGCCCATCTGGACGGCGTTCATGAAGCAAGCCCTGGCGCTCAGGCCCGAGCTTGGCGGCGACAGTTTCCCGAAGCCCGACGATATCGTCAGCGAAGAGATTGATCCGGCGACGGGCATGCTTGCCACCGAGCAGTGCCCCACCAAGCGCACAGAGTATTTCATCGAAGGCACACAGCCGACCGAAGCATGCAATGCTCACACAGGCGACAAGCCTGCTGAGCCGCTGCTGCCCGGCTTCGAATACCCTGAAGGCAAGCCCGACAAAGACACCAGGCCGCCGCTTGATGGCGAGCCGCCGGAAGATGCCCCGCCGCCACCCACTCGCAAACAGGTCAAGAAGGCGGCCGACAAACCTAATCAGTGACAAGTGACAAGTGACAAGTGACAAGAGGGCTGCGCCTGCCGCCGCATTCGAGTAGATCGAGTGACAACGTCTTGTCACTTGTCACTTGTCACTCGTCACTTCCCCCAGGGTCTATTCATTCTCCGGACTTGAACCGCCAAGACGCCAAGGACGCCAAGAGAACGCCGAGCTTTTCTTGGCGGTCTTGGCGTCTTGGCGGTTCATCCCCCAATGGTTATTCGAGAATGAATAGATCCTGTCACTTCCCCGATGACTCTTGCCATCTCGGTCACCTTCCGCTATATCAATGGCGGCAAGTCAGACGGAAACGTTTAAGCTCCCCCGTCCCCTGCGAGAAACTGTGTGAGAAGCATGATCCCTAAACTCAGCCTGACGTGTCTGGCGCTGTTGATCGCGCTGGCGGGCAACGCCAGGACGGAGCGCCGCGCCACGGGTGACTTCACCGGCGATGACGACCTGATCACAGGCGCGCGCGCCATCGTCATCGGCAAAGTGCGCTCGCTCGCCTGCCGGCTGGACGCCGAGCAAGATCGCGTCTTCACCTACATCACTGTTGACGTTGAGGAGACGCTCAAGGGCGAGATCAATGCGCACCGCATCGTCCTGAAAGAAGAAGGCGGCGAGGCTGACGGTCAGGGCAGCATCGTCTACGGCACGCCGCAGTTTGCGCGCGGCGAGCGCGTCTTGCTCTACCTCGACACCTGGGCTGACGGCAGCCTCCGGGTTCATCAAATGTCATTCGGTAAGTTGACGATTGCCGAAGACCCCGCGGGCGGCGAACCCTTGCTCATTCGCGCTGATCCCGGCTGCGACGCGATGCGCGCGCAGGCGGCCACGCGCCGTCACGCTTCCGCGCCTGCCGCCGATCAACCGCGGCTGAATGATTACCGGCGCGTCATCAAAGCGCGGCTCGCGGTCAACCGGGAGCGCGCCGACGCCTTTGAAGCGGCGACCTATGCCGGCGTGCCTTGCCTGGCTGAGCCGCGCGAATACGCCGGCGCCATCACCCGTGGCGAGATGCGCCCGCAATTCACCTTGATCTATTCGGTGAAGTCCGTGCGCTGGTTCGAGCCCGACAGCAATCAGCCGGTGGTCTTCTACATCAATCCCGATCTCGCGCCCAACCCGCAGGTGATCGATGATGTCGGCGCGGCCCTGACCGCATGGACGAACATCGCCGGGTGTAGCCTGCGGCTGGTCAACGGCGGGGCGCGCAACGTCTGCCCGACGCTACGCACGGTGAATGCTTTTACCTTTAACAACTGCGATCTGCGCTTCTCGCCGTCACCTGTGCAGGGCCGGATCATCGCGCTCGGCGGCCTGAAGTGGACGAGCGACGAAACCAAACAGGTCAACGGTCAGACCTTCGTCAAAGCGGTCTATGGGTTCGTCTCGCTCAATCCTTACGCCACCGACAGCTATGACGATCATTGCAGCCTGCGCGAAGTGGCGACGCATGAGTTTGGTCATGCGCTCGGGCTCGGCCATTCGCAATACCCCGACGCGACGATGAATGGCACGGCACACTTTGATGGGCGCTGCGCTTCGATCACCGACGACGACGCCAACGGCCTTGCCTTCGTCTACCCGATCAACGATCCAGGCCCGCGCCCGCTGGCCATTGACACGACGGGATTGCTGCCGGACGCGGTCGATCAGATTCGTTATGTTCAGCCGATTGTCTCTTCGGGCGGCATCCTGCCGCACACCTGGAGCATCGCCCCCGGTTACGGCAGGCCGCCGAGCGGTCTGGCGCTCAACACCGGCGGCATCCTCACGGGCGTGCCGCTTGAAACCGGCACCTTCAGCTTCAAGGCGCAGGTTGACGATGGCGCCGGCAACGTTCAGCAGAAGTTGTTAACGATCACCGTGCGCCCGGCGCTGCCTTTTGATTCGCGCTACATTTCTCAAAGCGTGGCGTCGACCGTGCAAGCCGGCCAGCGCTTCAACGCCACCTTGAAATGGTTCAACGTCGGCAGCCAGATGTGGGACGGTTCAACCGTCGAGCTGGCGGCGCAGAGCCCGCCCGGCAACGCCGTATGGGGTGTTGCCGCCGTCGCCGTTCCGGGCTTCACGCTCAAGAGCGATCAGCTGACCATCCAGTTCACCGCGACCGCGCCGCGCACCGCCGGCACTTATAATTTCCAATGGCAGTTGTATCAGGAGGGCAAGGGCTTTTTCGGCCAGCCGTCGCCGAGCGTGCAGATCGTCGTCACCGCCGGCCCGCCCAGCATAGACAACGTCAACCCTCTGCAAGCCGCCGCCGGTACGCCTTTCAGCTATCAACTCGCAGTCGTTGGCGGCACGTCGCCTTTCACATGGTCGCTCGTAAGCGGTGCGCTGCCCGCGGGCTTGAGCCTGAACCCGCAGAGCGGACTGATCAGCGGCACGCCGGCAGCGGCGGGCTCAGCGACCGTCACCGCGCAGGTCATGGATGCCGCCTCGCGCACGGCCCAGCGGACGTTTTCGATCACCGTCGCGCCGGCGCCGCCCGCGCCATTGGCGCTCTCGCTGGCGACAAGCCTACAGGGCGTTAAAGGCGAGCCGTTCACTTATCAGCCGACGGCTTCGGGCGGCACGCCGCCTTACGCCTGGTCGCTCACGGCGGGCGCGCTGCCGGCGGGCCTGACGCTCAATGCCGCCACCGGCGCGGTGACCGGGACGCCCGCGGCGAGCGGCGATTTCAGTGTCACGCTCGCGGTGCGCGATCAGCGCAATCAAAGCGCCAGCGGCGCGCTTGCGATTAAAGTTACAGAACCTCAACCGCTGCCGGCCATCAGTAAGGTGAAGTATAAGCCCGGCAGCCGCAAGCTGATCGTCAACGGCGAGCGCATCGATGCCAGCGCGACCCTGACGATTGATGGGGCGCAGGTCGCCGCGCGCTTCGACGCCGGGGGACTGATTGCGAAACCGGTGTCGCTAGGCACCGGCACACACGAAATCCGCGTCGTCAATCCGGGCGGCCTCGCTTCGCCGCCTTACTTGCTCACAGTCGAATGAAACCGGGCCTGCCGCCCGCGCCGTACTGCTCATTCGTCCGAAGCCTATCGCCCACACGCCCGCGCCTTGCGGGCACTGCGGCCGGCTCTCTCAATCTGGAGGCTCCTCGTGAAAAAACTACTGCTCCTCGGTTTCTCAGTCGCCGTCATCTTCATCGGCTTTCAACAAACGTCTGAAACGGCAACGTCGCCGCAAGCGGTCGGCGAGATCACAGACAGCCCGCCTGTCAACTTCAAGCCGGCGGCCTTCACCGCGACGCCCCGCGATGCGCCGGCGATACCTGTCGCGGAAGCCGAGCTGCGCGCCGCTTCGACAAAAGCCCTCAAGCTCATTCAACAGGCGCAAAGCGGCTGGTACAAGCGAGAGACTTGCGCCTCGTGTCATAACCAGTTGCTCCCCGAAATCCCCTTCAAGCTGGCGCGCGAACGCGGCATCCCGATGGATGAAGCGGCGGCGCGCGAAGAGACCGCGGCGGTCTTCGGCTCTCTCAAAGATTTGGACGCCGCGGTTCAGGGATACGATTTCATCGACGCCGTCTCCAATGGCTGGACACTGGTAGCGGCGCACGCTGCCGGCATCAAGCCCAATCTGGCGACCGGCGCCTACGCCCAGATGATCGCTTCGCGCCAGCTCGCCGACGGGGGCTGGTTCATGATTGACTCTCGCCCGCCGCAATCTAACAGCCGCTTCACCGCGACGGCGATCTGCGCTCAGGCCATGCGGCTGTACCTGCCTGAACAAATGAAAAGCGAGAATCAATCGCGCACCCTCAAGGCGAGAGCGTGGCTGCTGAAGGCCACGCCGCGAAGCACCGAAGAGCGCGCCATGCAGTTGCTCGGCCTGCACTGGACGGGCGCCGACGTGAAGGCGTGCAAGAATGCCGCGCGGCAACTGCTGGCCGAACAGCGCGAGGACGGCGGCTGGTGCGAGTTGGCCGGCTTACCAAGCGACGCTTATTCGACCGGCGAGGCGCTGGCGGCGCTGCACGAGGGCGCGGGATTGCCGATCAGCGATCCGGTTTACCAGCGCGGACTGCGCTACCTGCTCAAGACTCAAGAAGCCGACGGCTCGTGGCATGTCAGGTCGCGCCTGCACCCGCCCGCGCCCGTCAGCCCGCCTTACTTTGAGACAGGCTTCCCGTTCCAGCATGACCAGTTCGTTTCGATGATGGGCAGCAGTTGGGCGGCAGCGGCCTTGATGCAGGCGATCCCTGCGAAAGGTGCCCCGCGCACGCTCTCGGAGTTCGCGCCGGCTGAAGCCGAGTGGATGGCAGTCGCCTTGAATGGCCGCGCGGCGGATCTGAAAAGGCTGCTCGACGCCGGCATGAAGCCGGATAGCAAAACCGCCGAGGGCACGACCGCCTTGATGATGGCGGCGCGCGATCTTGAGAAGGTACGGCTGCTGGTCGAGCGCGGCGCTGACGTGAATGCCCGCGCCGCAACCGGCATCACGCCGCTGACCGCCGCCGCGCAGTATCCCGGCAACGTCGAAGTCGTCCGCTTGCTGTTGGAGAAAGGCGCCCGGCCAAACAACGAGAAAGGCGTCGAGGTGCGCAACAACGCCTCGGCGGTCTTCTATGCCCTGCTGGCCTTTGACACGCAGATGGTCGGAGCGCTGCTCGATGCCGGCGCAAATATCAATGACCGCATGAAACTGATCGGCAGATTTCCTGTCTCACCGCTGCTCTACACCGTATCCGGCAACGACCCGACAATGGTTGAGTACCTGATTAGCAAGGGCGCGAATCCGAACGAAACGGACGATGACGGCATCTCGATTCTTGACTGGGCCGTTATCGCCAACCGCCCTGCCACGGCCAGGGCGCTGATCGCCCACGGCGCGGACGTCAACCATGTGGATCGCTTCGGCATGACGCCGCTGCTGTATGCCGCTTCGATTGACTTTGGCGACACAGAGGTGCTCGCCGCGCTGCTCGCCGCCGGCGCCGATTTGAAGGTCAAGAACAAGCAGGGACAGACGGCTGCCGACCTGGCGAGAAGTTACAACCACGCGGCGATGTCGAGCCTGCTGGCGAGCAAAGCCGCGGCCCGCTGATATGTTCGCAGATCAGTATGCGCGGGATGAGTTCCGGTCATAGCGGGGCGCGCGATTTTTTTTTGCGGCGAGGTATTTTCGGCTCGCCCGGCAGCTCTGCTTGAATGGGTAAACATCTCAGGTCCTTGCGGGACGCGTCATAAGCGCGTCCCTTTTTTTGCGCGTTGACCGCGCCGGTTGCGCGGCATAAAATGGTTCCTTCGATCAGCAAGACCCATTTTGACCAACGCCATTCGAGACTTGCCAGGAGGCTGAGATGAGTGGACAAATTGAAGAAATCCTCGGCGCTGAAGCCGAGAGCCTGCTGTCGTACCAGAGCAAATCCATCCCCAAAGAGCATCTCCATCTGCCGGGGCCGGATTACATAGACCGCGTGTTTGCATATACCGACCGCTCGCCGGTCGTCATGCGCAACCTGCAAACGATGTATAACACGGGCCGGTTGTCTAAGACCGGCTACCTGTCGATCCTGCCGGTAGACCAGGGGATTGAGCATTCGGCGGGCGCGTCGTTTGCGCCCAACCCGATGTACTTCGACCCGGCGAACATCTGCGAGCTGGCGATTGAAGGCGGCTGCAACGCCGTCGCCACTACCTTCGGCGTGCTCGGCATGGTGGCGCGCAAGTACGCGCACCGCATCCCGTTCATCCTCAAATTCAACCACAACGAGTTCCTGACCTATCCGAACAAATTCGACCAGATTCCTTTCGCGTCCGTGGACGCGGCCTTCGAGATGGGCTGCGTCGGCCTGGGCGCGACCATCTACTTCGGCTCGGACGAATCAACGCGCCAGCTCCAGGAAGTCTCGGAAGCCTTCGAGCGCGCCCACGAGCTTGGCATGTTCACCGTCTTGTGGTGCTATCTGCGTAATCCAGCCTTCAAGACCAAAGAGGCCGACTATCACACGTCGGCTGACCTGACAGGCCAGGCCAATCATCTCGGCGTCACCATCGAAGCCGACATCATCAAGCAGAAGATGCCGACCAACAATGGCGGCTACAAGGCGCTGGCCTCGAAAGAGAACCCTTACGGCAAGATTTCCGAGCTGGTCTACACCGAGCTGACGACCGATCACCCGATTGACCTGACGCGCTATCAGGTGGCGAACTGTTATATGGGGCGCGCCGGCTTGATCAACAGCGGCGGCGAGTCGGGGCAGAACGATCTGCAACAGGCTGTGCGCACGGCGGTCATTAACAAGCGCGCCGGCGGCATGGGCTTGATCAGCGGGCGCAAGGCGTTCCAGAAGCCGCTGCGCGATGGCATCGAAATCCTCAATGCCATCCAGGACGTTTATCTCGCCGCGCAGGTCACCGTCGCTTAGACTTAGAAGCTATACGGGGGGCGCGGCAACAGGGGCCGCGCCTTCATGGTTTTCCACTCAACACAGGTTGACATCATGGACGAACCACATGCCTCCAACGTGACGATCCGCGACGTTCTCGATCTGCTCTCGCAATTGCGCACGAGCGCCGTTGAGTTCCAGCAGCACATCGATATTTATTTCAGCTCGGAACAGGACTGGCAGCGCATCAAGGATCGCTTCGTGACCTTCGAAGAGCGCTTCATCTCGCTCGAAGCGCGACTGTCGGGCGTCGCGCCCGAACCCTCCTGGCAGGAAGACGAATTGACTTACATGATTAACGAGCTGCGTAGCATCGGCCAGGATTTCACAGAGATGCGCCAGGAGTTTTTGCGAGCTTTGCAGGAAGCGCCAGAGCGTGTGATGTAAAAAGTGGGGAAGTAAAAGGCAGGAAGCAACTCGCCACGGCGAGCCGTGTGTTTTGGGTCGGTGTTCTTAAGACACCTTACGTTCCATCTTATCGAGGCGGCGATTCATATCGCGCTGATCTGATCGGACTTCCATCACGTCTTCATTCAGCAGGTCGAATTTCCTGTCTATCTTGCGAATGTCGCTGTGCATCTCTAAAAGGCGCTCGTCCATTGATGTCCAGCGGACAGTGAACTCCTGCTGAAGGTTGTCAACTTTCCCTTCAAGCGATTCAACGCGAGTACTGAGATTTCGCATCCCTGTCTCCATCGCTCGAACTAGAGTAATCAGTTCCTGAAGTTCGTTACTACTCATCTTGCCTCCTTTCTAAAGTGTTCTTACCTTGCTTAACGCGATTATGTTGCGGGCGGTTCCCAGCGTCAAGCGGAATCATGGCGCGTCATTCCCTCATTTGACTTCTTTGATGTTCGCCGGCCTGGCAAAGAGTTTGTCCGCGAGGTTGGCGTTGAGATTGACGTCGTCGAAACTGACGCGGGCGCTCTGCTTGCCATTGCGGTAGAAGTCCTGAATCGTCGGAAACTGCACGCCGCCGAATTCCACCCAGCGAAAATAGCGCGTCTCGCTTAAGACCTCACCCTCGGTGGTGAGCGATTTGTATTCGATGCTCAAGGGCAGGTGGTCGCGCGGGTTGAAGTGAATCGTCGCCTGGCCGCCATCGCTAAACTCGACGCGCACGGCTTCGGAAAAGGTGCTGCGCCACGGCTCGCGGCGGCCCAGATAAACCAGCTTGACGCCCTGCTGCGCGTTGGCCACGCGCAAGAGGTTGTCCAGATCGTAGCGCGCGCCTTGCTGAAACTGCTTCACCTGTTCATCAGTCTGGTCTTTGATCTGTTTCGCCTTGGCGTCATAAATCCAGTTAGCGCCCTCTGAATTCGCCTGCACATATTTGGTGTCGCCCTTGCCAAACTCTGTGCGCTCGCGCTTCGGGCCGACGTAATCAACGAACGGCAAAGGGTCGCCCGATACGCCCTTTTCATAAGCCGTGTATTGGCCGCGCGTCGCCGTCGTGCGCATCTTCAGGTAAGCCTCGCCGCCGCGCGCCTTGATGGCCGCTTGCACCAGCGCGAGCGCCTTCGCCGGGTCGCTCTCGTCCTGCTCCTGCGCCGCCGTCACGTGGGTAGCAATTATTACAAACGCCAGCAGCCAATAAATAAGCCTGAGTCTTCCCTGCACCGCTTTGCCTCCTGAATCAAATCACCGTTCGGATGTGGCGCAAGCTGTTAGCTTGCGCCACATTGAAAAGAAAGCGGCGCGAATCCCTACTCGCGCCGCTCTCATTCATACCGTCTAATGCGGGCTACGGCTTGCCGGCCTTAATCTTCATCTCGCCGTCTTCAAAGTCGGCCAGGAAATAGTCCGCCTCTTTCCAGCGCGTCGTCACCGGCAGCTTGACCAACTCGTCAATCGTGCGCTTGAGAAAGCGCGCGCCATAGGCCGGGCTGAAGCCTTTCTCGACCAGATGCACGAGCGCCGAGTCGCTGACTTCGAGCTCTTTGCCTTGCCGCCGCATCTGCTTGCGCAGCGTGTTCAGGTAAAGCTCGGCGATCTGCTTCACTTCGTCCTGGGTCAGCGGCGTGAAGACGACGATCTCATCAATGCGATTACGGAATTCGGGCGAGAAGCGCTCTTCCGCCGCCTTAATGACATCGCGGTTAATCTGCTTGATGTCCGCCAGCGTCTTGGTGCCAAAGCCCAGCGGCTTCATGTACTTTTTGAAGTTATCCGAGCCGAGGTTCGACGTCATGATGATGATGGCGTCCGACAGATAAACCTTCTTGCCGCGCCCGTCGGTGATCCAGCCTTCGTCGAAAGCTTGCAGGAAGAGGTTGAGCAGGTAAGGCGACGCCTTTTCGATCTCGTCGAGCAGCAGCACCGTGTACGGGTTGTCGCGCAGGCGTTCGGTCAGGATGCCGCCGCGCTCGCTGCCGACGATGCCGCGCGGCATGCCGATCAGCTTCTCGACGGCGATGGTGCCGTCTTGATACTCGGACATATCGATGCGGATCATCTTGTCGTCGTCGCCGAACATGAACTCCGCGACCGCCTTCGCCAGCTCGGTCTTGCCGACGCCCGTCGGCCCCAGAAACAGCAGCACGCCATCGGGCTTGTAGAAGTTCTCTTTGAGCGGCCCTTTGTTCAGGCGCAGCCGTTGACCGACCGCCCTGATGGCATCCTTCTGGCCGATGACGCGTGCCGACAACGCATCGTCCATGTAAGCGAAGCGGTCATTGGTGTCGCGGAAGATCATGTCGCGCGGGATGCGTGATTCCTGGCTGATGACGTCAATGATGTGCTCGCTTTTGACTTCGGCCGTTTCGGGATTGTTGATCTCGACTTTCACCGAGGCGGTGTCGAGCCAGCCGATGACTTTGTCCGGCAGGTGCAGGTTGCGGATGTAGCGCGGCGCCATCTCAAGCGCCGTCTCGATGGCTTCGTCCGAAATCGTCACCGAGTAGTTGCGCTCTAACCGGGGGCGCACGCCGACGACGATCTTGCGCGTGTCTTCGACCGACGGCTCGTCTACGCGAACCAGGCGGAAGCGACGCGCCAGGGCTTCGTCTTCAGAGATATATTCTTTGTACTCGGTCATGGTCGTCGCGCCGACGATGCGAATCTCGCCGCGCGCCAGCGACGCCTTGAACATATTTGCCGCGTCCGAACTGGCTCCCAGAGCCGATCCGGCGCCGATAATGGTGTGCGCTTCGTCAATGAAGAGGATGAGGTTGTCGCGCTCTTTGACCTCGTTGATAATCCCTTGAATGCGCTCTTCGAACATGCCTCGCAGCATGGTGCCGGCGACGATGCCCGACATTTGCAGTTGCACGACGTGCGCATTACGCAATCGCTGCGGCACGCTTTCCGGCTCCAGCTCGATCTTCCGCGCCAAGCCCTCGACGACGGCGGTCTTGCCGACGCCGGCTTCGCCGACGAGCATGGGCGAGTTGGCGCGCTCGCGGTGACAGAGAATTTCGATCATCTGGCGAATCTCTTCATTGCGCCCGATGACCGGCGGCAGTTTGTCCTGGCGCGCCAGCTTGTTGAGGCTGACGCCGAAGTGCTTCAAGTAAGGCGGCAGCTCATAACGCCGGCGGTACTTCTCTTCCTTCTCTTCGTGGCTGCGGACGCGGGTTTGAATCTTCTGCATCACCAGCTCGCGGTCAGAGCCAAGGCGGCGCAGCAATTCGACGGGGTAGCTGTGCGCGTCTTTGAAGAGCGCGACGAACAGGTCGTGCGATTCGATCAAGCGCCGCCCGCGCTCGTGCGCCTGCTTCAAGGCGTTTTGCAGCAAGGTGCGCATCGCCTCGCTGATCTTCATGCCGCGTCCGAGATAGTCGCGCTGGCTGAGCTTGGTTTCGAGCGATTGCAGCAAGACCTGCGGATCGAGGTTCAAGCTCTGCATGACTTCGTTGAAGAACTGGCGCTCGGTCTCGGCAATCGACAGCAGGACATGTTCCGGCGCCAGTTGATTGTGGTCGCGCGAGCGTGCTTCATCGTAAGCCTTGCGAATGATCTTGCGGCCACTGTCAGCAATTTTGTCGGTATAAATTTCTAAATCAATCATGGCTGTTCTACTTCCTATGGGGGCCGGCGAGCCCGGCGTCTGCGCTCACTTGCGAATCAGGTTCCGCGGTTTGATGAATCATCCTTTTCAAGTATAGCACAATAAAAAACAGACTCAACAATCGCTCCATGACGCGCTTTCGGCGCCCATGTTTGACACTGCGGAAAGTCGCTTCCTATAATCAATTGCTTGTAGCAACAGGCAGAAACGCAACTGTCAGAGCATGGGAGAAACCGATGGCCGACGAGCAGCCGCAAGGGCAAGAACCTGACATCAACGACCAGCAACTGGAGCGCCAGCGCGCGCTCGAAGAGATCGCCGACCTCGGCGTTGAAACCTACCCGCACAAATTCCCGCGCACCCACACGATCACCGAGATCGTTCGCGACTTCGGCGGCAAGAGCGGCGAAGAGTTGGAGGCCGCGCCCGTGCGTGTGCGGGCCGCCGGGCGGGTTCACGCCATCAACAAGATGGGCAAAGCCGCCTTCATCCGTTTTACCGATGGCGGCGAGTTGATGCAAATCTACCTGCGCTCGAACGAGGTGGACGAGAAGACCTGGGCGCTCTTCAAGCTGCTGCATCTCGGCGATTTCGTCGGCACCGAAGGGCGATTGTTTCGCACACGCACGGGCGAGCTTTCGATCCACGGCGAGTCGCTCGCCTTCCTGTCAAAAGCCCTGCTGCCGCCGCCCGACAAGTACTATGGCCTGCACGATGTCGAGGTGCGCTACCGGCAACGTTACGCAGACCTGATCGCCAACCGCGACGTGCGCCGCGTCTTCGAGAAGCGCGCCGAAACGATTCGTCTGATTCGCCATTTTTTTGACGAGCGCGGCTACATCGAAGTCGAAACGCCGATGCTGACGCCGCTGGCGACGGGCGCGGCGGCGCGGCCTTTCGTCACGCATCACAACGCCCTCGACATCGATCTTTATGCGCGCATCGCGCCGGAGCTTTACTTGAAGCGGCTGATCGTCGGCGGCTTTGAAAAGGTCTACGAGATCAACCGGAACTTTCGCAACGAGGGCTTCGACCGCAGTCACAATCCCGAATTCACGATGCTCGAATTCTACGAAGCCTATTCCGAATACGAAGACTTGCTACGCATGACCGAAGAGCTGATCGCCGCCCTCGCCGAGCGCGTCGGCGGCAGCGCGCGGCTGCCTTACGGCGAAAGGGAGATTGATTTTACGCGCCCGTGGCAACGCCTGACCATGCGCGAAGCCGTCAGCCATTACTGGCCCAACGAAAATGAGAGGCCGACGGTTGACGATCTCTCGACCCGCGAGGGCTTGCTTGCGTGGATTGAAAAACTTCCCCGCCATCTGCGAGCCGAGATATCAGACGTGCAAAAACTCGGCGACGGTTATTTGCTCGGCGAGTTGTTCGAGGCCGTCGCCGAAAAGCGTCTCGTCAACCCGACCTTCATCACAGAATTCCCGACCGAGCTATCGCCGCTGTCAAAGCAAAGCCAGAGCGACCCGCGCTTCGTTGACCGCTTCGAGCTGTTCATCGCCGGCATGGAGATTGCCAACGCCTTCTGCGAGATCAACGACCCGCGCGACCAGCGGCGGCGCTTCGAAGATCAGATGAAGCGGCGCGCCACTGGCGACGACGAAGCGATGGTGATTGACGAAGACTACATTCGCGCCTTGAGCTACGGCATGCCGCCGACCGCCGGTGAAGGCATCGGCATTGACCGCCTGGTGATGTTGCTGACGAACTCGCGCTCGATCCGCGACGTCATCTTGTTCCCTCATATGAGGCCAGAAAAATTAGCCGTCGCGAACGTGCAGGCAACGAGTGAGCTTGAGGCTGATGCGGAAGGCATCAGGTCAGACGAGCCTTCAACTGACCACTGACCACTGGCCATTGACCACTGCTCATGCCATACGAACTGTTCATCGCGCTGCGCTATCTGAGGGCGAAGCGAAAGCAAGTGATGATTTCAGTCATCACCGTGATCGCCATTGCGGCGGTTGCTGCCGGCGTGGCGGCGCTGATTACCGTACTGGCGATGATGACCGGCTTCCGGCAGGAGTTTCAGACCAAGATACTTTCCGGCACCGCGCACCTCAACCTCGGACACAAGACGCGCGAGCCGCTCAGCGATTATCGCCAGATGGTCGAACGGCTCAGCCAGCTCCCGCATATCCGCTCGGCCTCGGCGACGCTTTATGACCGCGTCCTGATCACCGGCAGCAATCAGACGGAAGGCGCGATCCTCAAGGGTGTCGACATGAGCGAGCCGCCGGCGACGAATGAAGTCTTCCAGTTTGCCACCGAAGGCGACCCGCGACTGCTTGCCGAACCGGAGAGCGAGCCGGATTCGGACGTGAAGATCGACCGCGTCTTCGTCGGCCGCGGGCTCGCGGCAACCGTCGGCTTAAAGGTCGGCGACATCGCCACGATCACTTCGCCGCAGGGCCACCTGACGCCGATGGGCATGGCGCCGCGCATCCGCGACTTTCGCGTCGCCGGCATCTTCTCGACCGGCTTGAGCGATTACGACGAAGCCTGGGCCTATATCTCGCTCGATGCGGCGCAACGCCTGACCGGCAGCCCGGACGTCGCCGAGATGATCCAGATGAAAGTCGACGACGTGGACAACGTCCAGGCGATCAGCCAGCAGGTGCTTGCCGCCGTCGGCAATGATTACCAGGTGCAGACCTGGCAAGAACTGAACGCGCCGATTTACAGCGCGCTCAGTTATGAGAAATATGTCTCCGGCATCGCCCTGCTGATCGTCATCGGCATCGCCGCGCTCAACATCATCACCGTGCTGATCATGATCGTGCTGGAGAAGCAGCGCGACATCGCCATCCTGAAATCAATGGGCGCGACCAGCCGCAGCGTGATGTGGCTCTTTATGGCTCAAGGCTTGATGATCGGCGCGGTCGGCACAGTGATCGGGGTGGTTGTCGGCGCGGGCTTTTGCCACTTCGCCGACCGCTATCACTGGATCAAGCTGCCGGCGGGCGCTTACGCGCTCGACTACCTGCCGTTTCACTTGAGCGTCACCGACGCGGTGGTGGTGGTGGCGGTCGCCCTGGCCATCAGCTTCCTATCGACACTCTATCCTTCATGGAATGCCGCGCGCGTCACGCCGGTCGAGGGGCTGCGGTATGAGTGAGGCGATTGCGGATTGCGGATTGCGGATTGCGGAATTTAGAATGTCGTTTGGATGATCGATGATTCAAAGACTCCGGTTGAAGGCGCAACGGTTGAAACGCGGCCCGCCGCTTCGTCATTCCAGCAATCTGCAATCCGCAATCCGCAATCCGCAATCATCAAGGCCGAGGGCCTGACAAGAATTTATGATTCGGGCAGCAGCCGCGTCGTCGTCTTTGAAGGCTTACGGATGGAGGTCGCGGCGGGCGAGATGGTGGCCATCGTCGGCCCGTCGGGGGCTGGAAAATCAACCCTATTGCATCTTTTAGGAGGATTGGATAGACCAACGAGCGGAGTCGTAAATGTGGCCGAATTTGACATCGCGAAACTCGGTGATGTAGACTTGGCACGGTTTCGCAACAGGGAGATTGGGTTCATCTTCCAATTTCATCACCTGCTGCCCGAGTTCTCAGCCGTTGAAAACGTCATGATGCCGTTGCTCATCAGCCGCGGCTCGTCGAGAGCGGCGCGCGAGCGTGCCCATTCTCTGCTTGAGGCGGTCGGTCTCGGCACTCGCGCAACGCACCGTCCCGGCGAACTGTCAGGGGGTGAGCAGGCGCGTGTCGCTTTGGCCAGAGCGCTGGTCGCAGGCCCGCGCTTACTTCTGGCCGACGAACCAACCGGCGACCTCGACAGCAAAACCAGCGAAAGCATTCATCGCCTGCTCAAGGAGGTTCACCGTTCGCAGCGCCTCACCTCGGTCATCGTCACCCACAATGAGCGGCTGGCGGCGATCTGCGACCGCGTGCTACACCTTGAAGACGGGCAATTGCGGAACGGCTAAATTCGATTTTGGATTTTAGATTTTCATAGCTTGGCGCTTCGCGCCGGCGATTTTGGATTGAGGGAACTGGACCCAATGGAGCTTGCAGTTTTCCGGTAATCTAAAATCTAAAATCCAAAATGGATAGGCGAATATGTTCGAACGTTATACCGAGAAAGCGCGCCGCGTCATTTTTTTCGCCAGGTATGAAGCCAGCCAGTTTGGGGCGCAGGCCATTGATGCAGAGCATATCCTGCTCGGCTTGCTGCGCGAAGACAAACAACTGACGCAGAAATTTTTCCGCAGTCCGCACTCGACCGTCGAATCCATCCGCAAGGAGATCGAAGGGCGCACGCCCTTGCGCGACAAGGTGTCGGCTTCGGTTGACCTGCCGCTCTCGGTGAGCGCCAAGCGCGTCCTGAGCTTTGCCGCCGACGAAAGCGAGCGCCTGCAACACCGTCACATCGGCACAGAGCATCTGCTGCTGGGCATCCTCCGCGAAGACAAATCGATTGCCGCCGAGATTCTCTACGAGCGCGGCCTCAGACTCAATCAAATCCGCGAAGACTTGATGCGGGCGCATCAGAACGAACGCGCCATGGCGGCCAAGAAGGACGCGCCGCATCTGGCCGAGTTCAGCCGCGACCTGACGGAAGCGGCCATGACCGATCAGCTCGACCCGCTCATCGGGCGCGAAGCCGAGACCGAGCGCTTGATTCAAATCCTCTGCCGCCGCACCAAGAACAACCCTGTGCTGATCGGCGAGCCGGGCGTCGGCAAGACCGCCATCGTCGAGGGGCTCGCCCAGCGCATCGTCAACGACAGCGTCCCGCCGTTCCTCGCCGACAAGCGCATCCTCGCGCTCGACATGGGCGCGCTGATCGCCGGTGCGAAGTATCGCGGCGAGTTCGAGGAGCGCCTCAAGGCCGTGCTCAATGACCTCGCGAAGCAGGAAGGCCGCGTGATCCTCTTCATCGACGAGTTGCACACGATGGTCGGCGCCGGCAAAGCCGAAGGCGCGATGGACGCCGGCAACATGCTGAAGCCCGCGCTCGCACGCGGCGAACTGCATTGCGTGGGCGCGACCACGCTCGACGAATATCGCAAGTTCATCGAGAAGGACGCAGCGCTGGAGCGACGCTTCCAGAAGGTGCTGGTCAACGAGCCCTCGGTCGAAGACACGATCGCGATTCTGCGCGGCCTCAAGGACCGCTACGAAGCGTTCCACCGCGTCCGCATCTCCGACGAGGCGATCGTCGCCGCCGCCGAGCTCTCCGATCGCTACATCCGCGACCGCTTCCTGCCCGACAAGGCGATCGACCTCGTGGACGAAGCAGCGTCGAAGCTGCGCATGGAAATCGACTCGATGCCGGCGGAGCTCGACGAAATCGAACGCCGCATCATGCAGCTCGAGATCGAACG
>DATENM010000028.1 GCA_035275065.1 Blastocatellia bacterium | reverse complement strand
AGAGTACAGGGCGTGTGAAGCTACCTACAGGGACGCGGTTCGCTCGGCGCGCGGCCTCCCCTACCGCCAGCGCCGCATACGCATGAACGAAGCGCGCCGCGAGCGCAACGACTGCATGCGTCGCGCACGACACTAAAACGGATCAAGAGGCGCGAGACACGCCCCGGTCGTGCCCGGCTCAATTGAGAAGATCGACATCAGGTTGATATTGGCAGGTGACGCCGGCCCGCAATGAGTACGGGCCGGCGTCGTCCGTTATTCGGCAAGAATCTCGCGGTAGACGGCCGCGTCCACGTTGCCGCCGCTGATGACGCAGCAGACGCGCCGGTCGCGGAACAACTCCGGCTCAGTGATCAGCGCGCCGACGGAGAGCGCGCCGGTCGGCTCGGCCTTCAGGTTGGCCAACCCGTACAACAGTCGCACGCCTTCGCGGATGTTCTCTTCCGGCACCTCGACGATGCGCGCCAGGCCGGCTTCTAAGATCGCCCAGTTGTGTCGGCCCACGCTGACGGTGCGTGCGCCGTCGGCGATGGTCTGCGGCTCGGCCTCGTTGGTGACGATGTGGCCCGCGCGCAACGAGCGCGCCGCGTCGTTAGCGATTGACGGTTCCGCGCCCATGACGCGCGCCGCGCTCCCCGCCTCGCGCAAGCCCTTGATGAGTCCCGAACTCAGGCCGCCGCCGCCGACCGGCGCGACCACTACGTCAAACTCGTCCGGCAGGGCGGCAAGCTCCGCGCCGAGGCTGGCGTTGCCTTCGATGACCAGCGGGTCGTCATAGGCGCTGGCGACGTAAGCGTCAGGGTTCTCCTCGGCCAGCGCCGCCACGCGCGCGGCGCGGCTGACTTCGCGCACGTCGATCAGGTCAACCGCGCCGCCGAACTCGCGCACGGCGTCCACCTTCACGCGCGCAGACGTGGCCGGCATGACGACCGTGCATGACTTGCCGAGCAGCCGGCAGGCGTAGGCCATCGCCTGCCCGAAGTTGCCCGAAGAGGCGGTGACGATCTTCTGCTGGCTCACCTTCGCGGCGAGGTTGTAGGCGGCGCGGAACTTGAAGCTGCCGGTGAATTGAAACGTCTCGCTGGCAACCGTCAACCGCACGCCGAGCCGCCGCGACAACCGCGGCGCTTCGATGAGGGTCGTCGGCCTGATGACTTCGCTCAGTGGTTTTATTGGACTCATACGGACAACTATCCAAAAAACCGCGGCGATACACAACCGAAAACTCGAAACTGAAAACTGGCCACTGACAACTGGCCACCGCGCCGTGTACAATCCCGGCGATGTTCGCAGAGGTCGCGGTTCCGGTTCACGTCAGGCAAACCTTCAGCTATCGGCTGCCGGGCGATATGGCGCAGCGCGCGCACGCCGGCTGCCGCGTCGTCGTGCCGTTCGGTAAAAAGCTGCTGACCGGCTTCATCGTCGCCCTGCACGCCGAGCCGGCCGGCGAACTCGCCGCGAGCGACATTAAAGACGTTGAAGAACTCGTGGACGAGTCGCCCATCATCTCGCCCGACATCCTGCGCCTGACGAAGTGGATGAGCGATTACTACCACGCGCCGTGGGGCGAGTGCCTGCGCACGGCGCTGCCGGCCGGCGCGACCGTCGCCACCGAACAAGTGCTGACCATCACCGAGGCCGGCCGCGCGGCGCTGGCGCAGGTGTCGGCCGGATTCAGTTGGTCTTCGTCGAAGCTGCAAGCCCTCGAACTCGTCGCCACGAACGGGCACCTCGGCTCGCGCGAGCTGGAGCGCCGCCTCTCGAAATCACACACGTCGGCCTTGATCCGTCAGCTTGAGCGCGCGGGCTTCGTGCGCGTCGCCGAGCGCGTCGGCGAGAGCCGTCTGAAGCCCAAGCTGCAAAACGCCGTCCGGCTCACCCCGCACGCCTTCCAGGGGGGCAACGGCGACGCGCCGACGCCCGCGCAGCAGCGCGTCATCGAGACGCTGGAAGAGAGCGACGAGCCGCTCGCCTTCGGCGACTTGCTCGACATGGCGGACGTGTCGGCGTCGGTCGTGCGGACGCTGGAGAAGCGCGGCCTCGTCGAAGTCTTCGCCCGCGAAGTCCGCCGCGACCCGCTCTCGCACGTCGAGCAGCAGGAGCTGAATCTCGTCACGCTCAACGCCGACCAGCAGGCGGCGCTCGACCGCATCGTCGCGCGGTTGGACGAGCGGCGCTACGCGACCTTCCTGCTGCACGGCGTCACGGGGAGCGGCAAGACCGAGATCTACATCCGCGCCATGCGCGAGGCGACCCGGCGGGGACAGGGCGCACTGATGCTGGTGCCGGAGATCGCGCTCACGCCGGTCTTCTCGCGCCGCCTGCGCGCCCTGTTCGGCGACGCCGTCGCCATCCTGCATTCGAGCTTGAGCGAGGGCGAGCGCACGGACGAGTGGCGGCGCATCAAGGACGGCGAGGCGCGCGTCGTCATCGGCACGCGCTCGGCCGTCTTCGCGCCGATTGAAAACCTCGGCGTCATCGTCGTTGACGAGGAGCACGAGACTTCCTACAAGCAGGACGAGACGCCGCGCTACCACGGGCGCGACACGGCCATCATGCGCGCCCACGACGCCAGGGCCATCGTCGTGCTCGGCTCGGCGACGCCGTCGCTCGAATCCGTTCACAACGCGACCACGGGTAAGTACGAATACATGCGGCTGGACACGCGCTATGGCAACCGCGCGCTGGCGGCGGTCGAGACGATTGACATGCGCGAAGTCTTCAAGCGGCACGGCAAGCAGGTGACGTTTTCCGACGAGATCAAGGCGGCGATGGCCGAGACGTTCGAGCGCGGCGAGCAGGTGATGGTCCTGCTGAACCGGCGCGGCTACTCGTCGTTCGCAATGTGCCGCTCGTGCGGCGACGCGATCCACTGCCCGAACTGCGACGTGACGCTGACCTACCACCGCTACAACCAGAGCCTGCAATGCCACTACTGCAACTACGTCAGGCCCGCGCCGCGCGTCTGCCCGACCTGCGACGGGCAATACATTCAATACGTCGGCGAAGGCACAGAGCAACTCGAAGCCAAGCTGCGCGAGCTGTTCCCGGATAAGTCCATCGCCCGCATTGACCGCGACACGACGCGGCGGCGCGGCAGCCTCGAACACCTGCTGATGGAGTTCGCCGCCGGCTCGATTGATCTGGTCGTCGGCACGCAGATGATCGCCAAAGGCCACGACTTCCACAACGTCACGCTGGTCGGCGTCATCTCCGTGGACGCGGGGCTGTGCCTGCCCGACTTTCGCGCCGCCGAGCGCACGTTCCAACTCTTGACGCAGGTGGCGGGGCGCGCCGGGCGCGGCGACCGGCCGGGCCGCGTGGTGATTCAGACCTACCACCCCGAACACTACTCGCTGGTCTGCGCGAAGGCGCAGGATTACGACGAGTTCTACCGGCGCGAGATCGAGTTCCGCCGCTCGATGCATTACCCGCCGTTCAACGCGCTGATCAACATCTGCGTGCATGACAAAGAGTTCGACCGGGCTAACAACACGGCGACCGACCTGGCTAAAGCGTTGCGCGAGGCGGCCGGCGATTCGATGATGCGCGTGCTGGGGCCCGCGCCCGCGCCCATCTCGCGCATCAAGGGCGAGCACCGCTTTCAGGTGTTGATCAAAGCGCGCAGCCGCGTTCGCGCCCGCGAGGCGTTGGACGCGGCGATGACGAAGATGCTGGCGCGCGGCGCGAACCCGCGCTCCATCGCCATCGAAGTTGACCCGGTCAGCCTCATGTGAGAGATGGAGCCATAGGCGGACGAGTGACGATTAATCTACAAGGAGAGTCATTATGAGATGTCAACGATGCGGCACGGAGGTTTCGCCGGACACGAAGTTCTGCACCTCTTGCGGCAGCCCGATCAGTGCGCCCGACGCGCAGGCGAATTATCCGCCGCCGCCGCCGGGCTACCCGCAAGGGCCGCCGCCGGGGTATCAACAGGGGCCACCCGGTTACCCGCCGCCGCCGCCGCCCGGTTATCAGCAAGGCCCGCCGCCGGGCTATGGCCAGGGCCAGCCGAATTATAATCAGGGCCAGCCGAACTATGGCGGCGCACCGCCCGGCTACCCTCCCGGCCAGGGCATACACATAGACGCCGACGGGCGCGGGTCCGGGCGCGGCTACCAGTACGAGATTCTGCACCAGCCGGCCTTCTCGCTGGCCGTCGTGCAGCTGCAACCCGAGCAGTCGATACAGGCCGAAGCCGGCGCGATGGTTTCGATGTCGGGCAACGTCGAGTTGCAGTCGCAGATGAAAGGCGGTTTGATGGGCGCGCTCAAGCGCGCGGTGGGCGGCGAGTCGGCCTTCGTTTCGACCTTCACGGCGCGCGGCGGCCCCGGCGAAGTGACCTTCGCGCCGGGCGCGCCCGGCGACATCGCCGCCATCGAGATGAACAATCAGATGTTCTTCGTGCAGGCGAGCTCTTACCTGGCCGGCGATGGCAGCCTCGTGGTTGATACCAAGTGGGGCGGCGCCAAATCGTTCTTCGGCGGCGAAGGGCTGTTCGTCCTTCAGGTGCGCGGCGCCGGGCTGTTGCTGGTCTCGTCGTTCGGCGCGATCCATCGCAAGACGTTAGGGCCGGGCGAGCGCTACGTCGTTGACACCGGCCATCTGGTGGCCTGGGAAGGCACCACGCAGTACACCTTGCGCAAAGCTGCCGCCGGCTGGTTCCGCAGCATGACTAGCGGCGAAGGCATCGTCGCCGAATTCATGGGGCCGGGCGAGCTGTTGATCCAGACGCGCAACCTCGCGGCCTTCGCCGGGTTGATGAAGCCCTTCTTCCCATCGCAATCGAGTGGCGGTGGCAGCGGCTTCACCTTCGGCTCCAGCTAAGAGAGTGACGAGTGACAAGTGACAAGTGACAAGAGTAGTGCGCCCTCTGAACGGTTACCGGCACGCCGCATCACAAAGTCTTGTCACTTGTCACTTGTCACTTGTCACTCAAGTGCGCGTGTCCGTGCGCTTCGTTATACTCGCATCGAGGAGGCGAGCCGTATGGACACGCGCCTGCACCGCCAGCAACTCATCCACATCCTGCAACGCGCCTATTCGGGCGAATGCGCCGCCGGTTATGCGTACCGCGGCCACTGGCGCTCTGTGCAACAAGCGACGGAGCGCCGGCGAATCCGGCAGATCGAAGGCGAAGAGTGGGCGCACCGCGAAGCCGTTGGCCGGATGCTAGAACAACTCGGCGCGTCCCCCATCAAACGCCTGGAAGCGCAACTCTGGCTCATCGGGCGCGTCATCGGCCTGAGCTGTCATTGCACGGGGAGATTCCTGCCCATGTACTTTGCGGGCCGGCTCGAACACGGCAATGTTGATGAGTATGTGCAGGCGGCTTCGCATGCAGAGGCGCTCGGCCTCACGGAATTTGCTGCCGCGCTGCGCCGCATGGCGGAGGTCGAGCGTGAGCATGAGCTTTTCTTCATGAACGCGGTCGCCGGTCATCGCCTGCTGCCGCTGATGCAGGCCGTCTTCAAGTGGGGGCTCGACGCCCAATCCACCATGCCGGCGCGAATGTCGAGCGTTTCATCCCCGGCTGATGATCAGCGCCCGATCACTTAATATCAAACTCGGACTGCATGAATGGCTTCACCCCTTCGCGCCCGGTGATGCGTAGCCAGAGCGGCCGGCCTTCGCTTCCGACATCAATTTGAAAGGCGAAAAACGGGCAGCACAAACGCTCCAGTGAGACCCACTCAGCGACCAGATTGATGTGGGCGATGTCCGCCGCCAGGCGAAAGCCATAGCCATCAGCCAGCTCGCGCACCTCTTCGACCGACTCGCGCAGCCGCGCCGTCAACTGGCGATGATGTTTTCGCTGGCCGGCATCAAGCGCCGACAGGTTGCAAAAGAAGGGCTGTTCATCTGCCGCTTTGTTTTGCGCCTTCATCTTTGCCTCTCCCCGAGTGGGCCTATACGCCTCACTAGCCTGCGCCGACGCCATGATGAGAGCGATTTGCGGCAGCGCCAAGGCGAGCGCCGCGACTTTCAGTAGCCATGTCCGTCTTTTCATGTCGGCCTCCGTTCACTCGCTGCGCGAATCGCGCGCGCCCGATTGCGCGAGCAAACACAGCGGAAACATCTCGCTGCACTGGCAGCAACCCAGCCCGTGCGCGATGGCGTCGCGCTGGGCTTTGAGCCGGTTGATTTGCGCGTCGAGCGCCGCCACCTTGGCTTCCGCCAGCCGGCGCGCTTGCCCGGTGCCGGAGCCCTGTGTGCCGCGCAGATCAATCAGCGATTTGATTTCGTTGAGCGTGAAGCCGTGCTGCTGCGCCTGTTTGACGAAGCGCACGAGCGCCACCGTGTCGGGCGTGTAATCGCGGTATCCCGACCGCTGGCGCGCGACACGCTTCAGGATGCCGCGCCGCTCGTACAGGCGCACTGCCTGCACGCTGACTCCGGCGCGCGTCGCGACTTCGCCGATTCGCATCCGCCCTCCCTTCACGCCTTCATTGATTCTGCACCCTGTACCGCAGTATAGAGTCAAGCGGCCGTCCGTGATCGCCGCGCAAGATGCCGCCGCCCGCCTATGTTATCATTGCTTCGCGAGAGACGGATTATGTTTATAGACTCACACGCGCACGTCGAGAGCGAAGACTTCGATGGCGACCGCAGCGCCATGATTGCCCGCGCCGTCGAGGCGGGAATCGAGATCATCGTCGCCGTCGGCAATGGCGATGTGGCGAAAGACTCGCACGCGGCGGCGTTTCGGATTGCTGAACAATACGACTTCATCTACACCACGGTCGGCGTCCACCCGCACGAAGCGCGCCTGCTCGACGAAGCGCTCTATGCGCGGCTTGCCGAGCTGGCCACGCACCCGAAGGTCATCGCCTGGGGCGAGATCGGCCTCGATTATCATTACGACAATTCGCCGCGCGAGGCGCAGCGCCACGCCTTCAGCCGGCAGTTGCAGATGGCCCGCTCACGCCGCTTGCCGGCGGTGATTCACACACGCGAAGCCGAAGATGATACTTTAGAGATTCTGCGGGAAGAATGGGTGGGCGCGGGTCTGCCGGGCATCATCCACTGCTTCACCGGCACACAGAGGTTTGCCGAAGCGGCGGTCGAGATGGGCTTTCTGATTTCGTTTTCCGGCGTCGTCACGTTCAAGAAGTCCGAAGACTTGCGGCAGACGGCGCGCAGCCTGCCGCTCGATAAAATCCTCATCGAAACCGACGCGCCCTTTCTCGCGCCCGTCCCTTTTCGCGGTCGGCGCAACGAGCCGGCTTATGTCGTCGAAACCGCCCGCGCCATCGGTGCGCTGCGCGGGCTGTCGGGCGAAGAGATTGGCCGCATAACCACGGCGAATTTCAAGCGGCTCTTTCAACTCGAAAGCGCCAGCCAGTAGCCTGGAGCAATTCTCGATTGCCTTGCGCTACACCTAAGAAAACCGCTTTCATTACTGCCGCGCCGATTTGCTGGCGCGCTCGCCGCGGGCTTTCGTGACCATCTCTTTGATCTCTCTCATCAGCGTCGGCCCGTGAAAGGGAATGCCGTCTTTGATCGTCCATTCGACGCCGCCCGTATGCACCGTTCGGCCATCGCGGACTTCGTCGCCGCCCGTCGCATAAAGCACCTTGAGGTTTTCAAGCGGGTTGCCATTGACGACGATCAAGTCCGCCAGAAAGCCAGCGCGCACGCGGCCCAGGCGCTCTTCTTCGCCGAGAATCTTCGCGTTGTTGCCGGTCGCGTGCTGAATCACTTTCAGCGGATGAAAGCCCGCCTCCTGATGCAGCTCAAGCTCGCGGATCAAGCCGAAGCCGTACATCTGATAGATGAAGCCGGCGTCTTCGCCGGCGCCGACCAGGCCGCCGCGCTCGGCGAACTCGCGCACGGCGCGCATCCATATCTGGTAATTTTCCTTCCAGAACGTCTCATCCGTCGAAGTCCAGCCCAGAAAGTATGAGCCGTGATTCTTCGGGTTCGGGCGGAAGAACTCTTCCAGCACCGGGTGCAGGTATTCTTGAAACCACGGCTGATTCTGCGCCCGCAGCAGGTCGCGGCTGGCTTCGTAAATGTCGAGCGTCGGGTCCCACGCGACGCCTGCCGCGATCATCGCGTCAAGCACTTTCGTCAGCCGCTCGGCGTCGGCCTCGCGCCAGAGGTGACCGGCATAGCGGAAGCGATCCACCTCGTTGTCGTAGTTGTAGCTCGCCGGAAAGTTCTGCCTGCCGCTCACAATCGCCGCGTCGGGGATGCCGTACCAGTGCTCGATGCTGGTCGTGCCGAATTTGATGTCGTCCCAGGCATTAGTTTCGGCGACCGCCGAGTGATGCGCGGTGCGCAAGCCCTGCTTGTGCGCTTCGTCGAGCATCGCCGCCATCAGGTCGCGGTCTATGGCGAAGAACTTGATGCCGTCAACGCCCATCGCTTTCAACTCGCGGACGCGTGCGCGTGCGGCTTCAGCGGTCGTCGGCGTCGGCGCGTTATTATAAACGCCGTAGATGAAAAAGCGCGGCGCGGTGATTTCGCCTTTGCGGCTCTGCTCGCGCCAGGCGAGCGACTTCTGCAAGGTGCCGCCGACTTCGCGCACCGTGGTGATGCCGTTGGCGAGCCAGAGCTTCCAGCAATACTCTACGGGCATCGGCACGCCGCCGCGCTCGTCTTGAATGTGGCCGTGCAGGTTGATCAAGCCGGGCAGGACATACTTGCCGGTCGCGTCGATCTCGGCGTCGCCCGCCGCGGGCCGCCGCGCCGTGCCTTGCATCGCCGAGATGGGATCGAAGCTGGCGATCTCGGTGATGCGGTTGCCTTCGATGACGATGTCTTTCGGCCCCGAAGCCGGCGTGCCGTTGCCGTCAACCACCATCGCATTGCGAATGACGAGGCGATTGTTACGCTTGCCGCTGCTCGGCGATTTCGTCGCTTGCGCGAATGCCGAAGCGGTCAGAAAGCAAACCAGCAACGCCGAAGTTATCCAGGCGTTATGCGGTGAGCAGTGATTCGATCTACGCATGAGCAGCCCCCTATCAATGCACGCGCTTTTCGTAGCCTTCCCAGTACTTCTCGCGCAGTTCTTTCTTGAGGATTTTCCCGGTGCCGCCTTTCGGCAGCGCCTCGAAGAACTCGACCGACTTGGGCACCTTGAAGCCCGGCAGCCTGCCGCGGCAATGCGCCACCAGCTCGTCGGCAGTCAGCGACTGGCCGGGCTTGACGACCACCAGCGCCTTCGCCACCTCGCCCCACTTCTCGTCGGGGATGGCGATGACCGCGCATTCCAGCACCGCCGGGTGAGCGTAGACTGCCGTCTCGATCTCAATCGAAGCGATGTTTTCGCCGCCCGAAATGATGATGTCTTTCTTGCGATCAACGATCAAGACGTAACCCTCTTCGTCAATCACCGCCATGTCGCCCGTGTGGAACCAGCCGCCGCGCATGACATTGGCGGTATCTTCGGGCTGCTTCCAGTAACCGGCCATGACGTTGTCTGCGCGGACGACGACTTCGCCGACGCTCGTGCCATCGTGCGCGACGGGTTGATCGTTGCCATCGAAAATGTCGAGGGTGACGCCGGGCATCGGATAACCGGCCATCGCCTGGCGGCGGTAGCGTTCGTCTTCAGAGATGTCGTTCAGGTGTTCTTTGATGTACGAGAAAGTCAGCACAGGCGTTGTCTCCGTCAGGCCATAGCCGCCGTAGGCGCGAAAGCCGAGCTTCTCTTCGATGCTGCGCATCAGGCCGGCGTGCGAGGCGGCGCCGCCGATGCCGACGAACTCGACGCTCGACAGGTCGTAATCGGCAACCTTCGGGTGATTGAGCAGCGCCACCGCCATCGTCGGCACCATCGAGAAGTGTGTAACGCGCTCGCGCTGGATGATGTCGAGCACTTCGGTCGGATCGAACTTACGGACGATGACATGGCGCGCGCCGCCGCCGGTGATCGTGTGCGGCGTGCCCCAGCCATTGACATGGAAGAGCGGGATGGTGTGAAGCTGGACGTTGATGTCTTTGATCGCCGAGCCGGCCATCACCTGCAAGGCGTGCAGGTATAAATTCCTGTGCGTCATCATCACGCCCTTCGGATTCGCAGTAGTTCCCGATGTGTAGAACAACTCGGCGAGGTCGTCGTCTTTGATGTCCGTTGGCGGCGTGAAATCGGCTTCGGCAGCCGAAAGTAAGTCTTCGTAATATGCATCACCAGTTCCCTGCTCAAGCGCAACGTAATGCTTCACGCCCGGCACATGCGGACGTAATGCCTCGACCAGCGGCGCAAAGTCGCGGTTATAAAAGAGCGCCACGGTTTCGGCGTCATTCAGGATAAACGTCAGCTCTTGCGGCGTCAGTCGAATGTTGAGCGGCAGCAGCACCGCGCCCACCTGGACGACGCCATAATAGGCTTCGAGCAGCTCGTGGCTGTTGTAGCCGAGCCACGCGACGCACTGGCCGCGACGGATGCCGAGCTGGCCGAGCGCGTTCGACAACCGGTCGCAGCGCTCGGCGTATTGGCCATAAGTCAACCGCACGTCGCCGTCAACGATGCCGACCTTGTTGGCGAATAGCTGGCGGGCGCGCTCAAGAAAACGGGTAGGGGTTAAGGTCAGGTTCATCTGTTTCGGTCTCCCTATCTGATTAAGAATGATGGCTCACGGTTCAGCCGACGCGCCGCTCGCGGCCCTGCCAGTAGCGTTCGCGCAACTGCTTCTTCAATATCTTGCCGGTGCCGCCTTTCGGCAGCTCGCCTTCGATGATTTCAATTGAGCGCGGCACTTTGTAACTGGCCAGTCGCTGGCGGCAGAATTCGATCAACGCATCGGCGCTGATGTCGTGATTGTCTTTCAAAGCGACGCAGGCATGGACGGCCTCGCCCCACTGCGCGTCGGGCACACCGATCACCGCCGCTTCCTTCACCGCCGGGTGAGCGTACAGCGCCGCCTCGATCTCTGTCGAAAAGACGTTCTCGCCGCCGGTGATGATCATGTCTTTCTTGCGGTCAACGAGGTAGAGATAACCTTCCTCGTCAACCGTCGCCAGATCGCCGGTGTACAGCCAGCCGTCAATGACGGTGTTTGCCGTGTCGGCATCGCGCCGCCAGTAGCCGCGCATGATGTTCGGGCCGCGGGCGATGATCTCGCCGACTTCGCCCGGCTTTACGTCTCTGCCGTCTACCTTCACGACGCGCACCTCGACGCCCGCGACCGGTTTGCCGCACGAGGCGAGCAAGCGCTCGTCTCCCTGGATGGCGCGGCGGTGATCGTCGGCGCTCAACACGGTTAAGAGCGGCGCGGCTTCCGTCAGGCCATAGCCCTGGCCAAAGTCGCAACCGAAAGCGCGCATCGCTCGCCTTAACACCTCTGGGGCAATCGGCGACGCGCCATAGGTGACGTAGCGCAGCGACGATAGATCGTAATCCGCAAGGTCCGGCACTTGCAGCACGAAGTTAATCATCGTCGGCACCAGCAAGGCGTGCGTGACGCGCTCGCGCTCGATGGCCGTCAGCGTCGCGACGGGCTCGAAGCGCGGGATGAAGACCTGCGTCGAGCCGCGATTGGCGTTCGAGAAGGTTGCCGCGCCGTCGGCCAGGTGAAACATCGGCGCGCTGTGCAGGTAGATTTCTTCGGAGCTGTAGCTGGCCGAAGCTTCGATGTGCCGGACGTTGGCGATGACATTGGCGTGTGTCAGCATCACGCCTTTCGGCTCTCCCGTCGTCCCCGAAGTGTAGAACAGACCGAGCAGCTCGTCGCCCGCAAGCGGCGCCACCGGATAATCGGGCGACGCGTCGGCCAGCAGCGCTTCATAACTCAAATACTCACGCCGAGGCGTGTCGCTGATTGAGATGAAATGTTCGACCGATTCAAGCCGCGGGCGAATCTGATCAACCAGCGGCGTTAGCGCCTCGTCAACCGCAAGCGCCCGCGCCCCGGAATGGTCGAGAATGTATTTGACCTCGGCGGGCGGGATGCGAAAGTTGATGGGCACGATCACCGCCCCCATCTGCGGCACCGCGTAATAGAGCTCGAAGAAGCGGTGGCAGTTGAGCGCCAGCACCGCAACGCGGTCGCCGCCCGTCATGCCAAGCTCGGCCAGCGCGTTCGACAGGCAGTTGACGCGCTCGGCGGTCTGCCCGAACGTCAGGCGCGTGTGGCCGCAGATGGCGGCGAGTTTTTCGGGATTAGAGGCCGCAATCTGGCGCAGCCCTTCGACGATGTTCATCTCGCGCTCTCTAACGGTTGTCGCCACTTCGCGCGGCGCATCTGTGAGCTCTGCTGTCGGGTGTGACAACCGCCGAATGTCTCAAGGTGCGGGTACAATCGCACACCCGCCGAGGTATTGTAAAGGCTGGCGGCGTATGCGACGATGCGTGAGACAAGTTTTTGCAAATGGCTCAACTTTTTTGCGTCGCACCTCGTAAGCCCTGATGGCCTGCGCCCCGATTGACCCAAACCCGGCTGCCGGTTATAACGGTTGTGAATGTTATGGCGACGACTTCCGCCCCAGTGACGAACGCCGGTCAAAGCGCCGTCGGCGACGCGCGCCAGGGCCATGCCCGCTTCTTTGATTATGTCGGCGTGGCGCTTGATTCGCTGCGCGCCAACAAGCTGCGCTCGTTCCTGACCCTGCTCGGCATCACCATCGGCATCAGCTCGATCATCGCCGTCATCTCGCTGATTCAGGGCATGGATATTTACTGGAAGACCAAGATATCCAACTTCGGGCCGAACACCTTCGTCATCACGCAGTACCCGATCATTACCGACTTCGACAAGCTGATCGAAGCCATCCGCCGCAACCCGGAAGTCCATGCCGCGGACGCCGAGCGCTTGCGCCGCGCCTGCACGGCCTGCGAAGCCATCGGCGTCGAAACCCACCGCGAAGTTCGCGTCCATTATGGCAAGCAGTCGCTCGACACCATTGACCTCGGCGGCATGACGCCGAACATCTTTGACATCGAAGGCAAGAAGGTGGATGCCGGGCGCAACTTCGTCGAATGGGAAGACGAGCATTCGCGCCCCGTCACGGTGATCGGCGCAGACATCGCCGACAAGCTCTTTCCCGGCCTCGACCCCATCGGCAAAGAGGTACAGATAGACGACAAGTGGTACACGGTCGTCGGCATTGGCGAGCGGCGCGGCTCGGTCTTTGGCTTCTCGCAGGACAATTACGTCAAGGTGCCGCTTTCGACTTATCAGAAAAACTATGGGGCGCGGCGCACGGTGAATATTTCGATCAAGGCGCGCGAAGGCGAGATGCAGGAGGCCGAAGACCAGGTGCGGCTCCAGATGCGGACGCTGCACAAGCTCAATTATCATGAAGACGACGACTTCGGCGTCATCACCGCCGAGGGGGTCAATCAGTTGTTCGCCATGCTGACGACGAACATCTTTCTGGTGTCGCTGTTCGTGGTCGGCATTTCGCTGGTCGTCGGCGGCATCGTCATCATGAACATCATGCTGGTTTCGGTCGTCGAGCGCACCAAGGAGATCGGCATTCGCAAGGCGGTCGGCGCGCGGCAGCAGGACGTGGTCAACCAGTTTCTGGTTGAATCGGTCGTCTTGTGCTGCGCGGGGGGCCTGGCGGGCGTGCTGATCGCGGCGGCCATCTCGTGGCTGATGGCAACCTACACGCCGCTGCCGAGCGCCTTCCCGCTGTGGGCGCCGCTCGTGGCCTTTGCGCTCTGCACGCTGATCGGCGTCTTCTTCGGCATCTACCCGGCCCGCCGCGCCGGGCGCTTAGACCCGATTGAGGCGCTTCGTTCCGAATGAAAATAGGTGTTGGGTGTCGGGCGTTAGGGAGAGGTAGAATCCCGCGCCCCGCTCCAGTACCCAACACCCAACACCGGCTATGAATTTTTCGAGCATCAAAGAGAACACGCAACTGGCGATGGAGACGCTGTCGGCGCACAAGTTCCGCGCCGCGCTGACCATCCTCGGCGTCTTCATCGGCGTGCTGGTGATTGTGGCGATGGCGGCGGTGCTGAACGGCTTTCGCCAGTCGGTGCTGGATCAGGCCGAGAGCTTCGGCACGCGCAACGTCTACATCTGGCGCTACCCGTTCATTATGACCAGCCGCCCGCCTGCCGAAGTTCTCAACCGCAAGCCGCTGACGCTCGACGACGCGCAGGCCATCGGTGACGAAGTGGCGGCGGTCGAGCATGTTTACGCCGGCCTGATCTACGGCCTGCCGATGCCCGGCGAAGTGCCGCCGCTGCCGCCCGAATCGCGCTATAAAGATCACGTCACCCGCCGCACGCGCTTGGTCGGCAACTTCCCGGTCGCCGAATTGGTCATGAACGTTCCGGTCGACGAGGGCCGCTATTTCACCGACTCTGAGAACGAGCATCGCGCGTATGTCTGTGTGCTGGCTTTCAACATGGTCGAAGCGCTCTTTCCCGGCGAAGACCCCATCGGCAAAACGATCAACGTCGGCGGCCAGGAGTTCACCGTCGTCGGCACCGTCAAGAAGCAGAAGGCCGGCCCGTTCGGCTCCGAGAACCAGGAAGACAACGACGTCTTTGTGCCCTATCACACCTTCCACAAGATGTACCCGACCGTTGACGATCACTTCATCATCGTCCGCATGCGCGAAGGGCGAATGCAGGAAGGCATACGAGGCATCGAGCAGGTGTTGCGCCGCCGCCGCAACGTGTCGCTCGCGCAGGAGAACAACTTCGAGGTCGGCACGCCCGAATCGTTCATCTCAACTTTTGACGACATCGTGCGGCTGGTTTTTGTCGTGATGATCATCATGTCTATGGTGGCGTTCATCGTTGGCGGCGTCGGCGTGATGAACATCATGCTGGTGGCGGTGACCGAGCGCACCCGAGAGATCGGCATCCGCAAAGCGGTCGGCGCTAAGCGCGCGGACATCATCTGGCAATTTTTGACCGAGGCCGTGACGCTGACAGGGATCGGCGGGCTGGCCGGCCTGTTGATCGGCTGGGGCTTTGCGAAGCTGGTGACGCTGCTGGTGCCGGCGCTCTACATGGTGATTCCGCTGTGGGCGGCGGCCTTCGGTTTCTTCGGCTCGGTGACGGTCGGCCTGGTCTTCGGCCTGTGGCCGGCGATGAAAGCGGCGCGCCTCGACCCCATCACCGCGCTGCGGCATGAGTGAGTGGAACGATGAGCGAAATGATTCAGCTTGAAACCGACGCCGGCATCGCAACCCTGCGGCTCAATCGCCCGCCCGCGAACGCCTTGGATTTGCAGTTGCTGACGGAGCTAGCGGACACCTTTGCCGGGCTCGAAACCGACGGCGACATTCGCGCGCTGATCGTCACCGGCACGGGACGATTTTTTTCCGCGGGGCTGGACTTGAAAGCCGTGCCCGCCTACAGCGCCGCCGAGCAGCGATTGCTGGCTATGGAGTTGAACCGCATGGTCGGGCGATTGTATGGCCTGCCGCTGCCGGTCGTCGCCGCGGTCAACGGCCATTCAATTGCCGGCGGCGTGATCGTCCAGCTCTGCTGCGATTACCGCATCGCGGCGGCGGGCGATTACAAAATTGGTTTGACCGAAGCGCGCGTCGGCGTCGTCTTTCCCGTCGCGCCGATGGCGGTTGTGCAGAGCGAACTGTCGAGGCCAGCGGCGCGCCGTGCCGTGCTGCTGGCGCGCAACGTCAACCCGCGGCAGGCGCTTGAGCAAGGCTTGATAGACGAGTTGCAGCCGGCGGAGCAGTTGTTGGCGCGGGCCAGAGAGATTGCCGAAGAGATGGCCGGGTTGCCGCGCGCCAGTTTCGGGCGCATCAAGCGCCAGATGCGCGCCGCCGCCCTGGCTCAGATTGAAGATGCGGTGAGCAATCAGAACGAGCCGGTGCTCGACTCGTGGCTCGGAGCCGAGACCACTGCGGCCTCGACTGAAGTTCTATCACACGGCAAGCCGCAGGATAAAAATCGTGATCTTTGAAGAGAACAGGCGTAGCAGAAGCTTGAGCCCGTGTCGAGTTTGGCATTTGAAATTGTCACGCGCTCCCGCCCAACACTTAACTCAACAGGGATGGTGATTCCAGAGCTGGTAGGCTCATAAAGATGTAGGGTTTGAAAGTCGAGGGTGTGCATCGATCACCACCCTCCAAACGGTAATTCATCAGGAGATTCAATCTGCACAACAACCGGAGATTCAACGCCGAGTTTTCGAGCTTCCTGGTAAACCGTTTTAGCATCCATTCCGTGACTCAACAGACGATGGCCTTTGAGCGCTACCCACTGGCCCGCATACGCTTTACGATGTTCTGCAATCCAGCGCCTCTCTTCTGAGCAATCCAGGATTTTTGAAGTCAGCGAAGACATTTTTGCCTCTTCCATCAACGGTTAATCTTTGGCATTTGAGAGTCCATTCGCCATTAACTGCCGCTGGCGCCGCGGGTGGTTTTGGCGTCGCGCTTTTCGGCGACCAGATTCGAAGCGTGCAGCAGGCTGTCAAAGGTGCCGGCGTCCGTCCACCATCCCTCAATGATATCCCACGACAGGTCGCCCCACTCGATGTACTGGTTATTCACATCGGTGATCTCAAGCTCGCCGCGCCCGCTCGGCTTCAACGTCTTGATGATGTCGAAGACGCGGTTGTCATACATATAGACGCCGATGACGGCGTAAGGCGATTTCGGATCGGCGGGCTTCTCTTCGATGCGCAGGATGCGCCCGTCCTCGATCACCGGCACGCCGAAGCGGTGCGGGTCGGACACTTCGCTCAACAAAATCTTTGCGCCCGAGCCCTGGTGGCGGAATTTTTTGACGAAGCCGGCGATGCTGTTTTCGAGAATATTGTCACCGAGGACGACGCAGATCGGCTCGCGGTCGGCGAAGTCTTCGGCCAGCCCTAGCGCCGCCGCAATGCCGCCTTCGCCTTCCTGGTAAGCGTAATGAATACGGCTGAGGCCGAACTCGGCGCCGTTGCGCAGCAGTTTCAAAAAGTCGCCGGCGCTATTGCCGCCGGTGACGACGAGAATATCTTTGATCCCGGCTTCGACCAGACAGCGGATAGGATAGTGGATCATCGGTTGATCGAAAACAGGGAGCAAATGTTTGTTCGTAATTCGAGTTAACGGCGACAGCCTGGTGCCGAGTCCGCCCGCCAGAACAATGCCTTTCATAATTCGTCTCTCCGGTTGAGTTTCTGAAGACAAATCATATTCGAGCGGTGAACATTGGGCAATGCTGTGATAGACTCGGCGCGATCATTTCTCATTCGACAGGAGGCCAGAACGTGGAGCGATTGCTTGAAGGAAAAGTTGCCATCATCACCGGCGCGGGGCGCGGTATCGGGCGCGCCGCGGCGGAGCTGTTCGCCGCTCACGGGGCGCGCGTCGTCTTAAGCGATATTGACCCCGCCCCCGCCGAAGAGGCTGTGGGAGCCATTCACGCGGCAGGCGGCGAAGCCATTAGCGTTGTCGGCGATGTCACCGACCGGGCCTTTCCCGATCTGATCGTCAGCGGCGCGGTGGACCAGTTCGGCGGCCTCGACATCATCGTCAACAACGCCGGCTACACCTGGGACGCCGTCATTCACAAGATGAGCGACGAGCAATGGGAAGCCATTCTGGCCGTCCACCTGACGGCGCCGTTTCGCATCATCCGCGCCGCCTCGGCTTATCTGCGCGAGACCGCCAAGCGCGAGCACACGGAGCATGGCGAGGCGCGCGCCCGCAAGATCATCAACGTCAGCTCGACTTCGGGGACGCGCGGCAATGCCGGCCAGGCGAACTATGCTTCGGGCAAGGCCGGCGTCATCGGATTGACCAAAACCCTCGCCAAAGAATGGGGCCAGTTCAACATTCAAGTGAACGCCGTCGCTTTCGGGCGCATCGATACGCGGCTGACGCAGGCCAAAGAGAAGGGCGAAACGATTCATCGCGGCGACACAGAGATTGCGCTTGGCATCCCCGGCGAGCGGCTCTCGCGCACCACGCCGATGATCCCGATGGGCCGCGCCGGCACCGCTCAAGAGGCCGCGGGCGCGATCTTCTTTTTCGCTTCGCCGTTTTCGGACTATGTCTCAGGCCAGGTGCTTGAAGTCGCCGGCGGATTGTGAAGCCGACCGATGACCGATGACCGCCGCAGAACAACGGTCGTCGGTCGTCGGTCGTCGGTCAGTTCGTTTATGTCATCGATAGACAAACAATGGGATGCGTCGCGTTATGACGACGCCTATTCATTCGTCTGGAAGCACGGCGCGGGGGTGATTGAATTGCTCGCGCCTGAAGCGGGCGAGCGCATTCTCGATCTGGGGTGCGGCACCGGCCACCTGACCGCGCAGATTGCCGCACGCGGCGCCGAAGCCATCGGCCTTGATCGCTCGGCGGAGATGATTGCGACGGCGCGGCGGAATTATCCGCGCCTGCGATTCGAGGTCGCCGACGCCGAGCGCTTGCGCTTCGCCGAGCACTTGCGTTTCGACGAGCCGTTCGACGCGGTCTTTTCAAACGCGGCGATTCACTGGATGAAGGACCAGCGGGCGGTCGCCGCTTCCATCTATCAGGCGTTACGACCCGGCGGGCGCTTCGTCGCCGAGTTCGGCGGTCAGGGCAACATCCGCGGCATCGAAACCGCCTTGCGTCATGCCATCCAACAGGCCGGCTACGCGGTCAGTGATGAACCTTACTATTACTTCCCGACCGTCGGCGAGTATGCTTTGCTGCTCGAAGGCAGCGGCTTCAGGGTGACGCTTGCCGCATGGTTCGCGCGCCCGACGGCGCTTGAAGGCGGCGCGGCAGGCTTACGCGACTGGCTGGCGGTCTTCAGCGATCACTTTATGAGCCATGTTGCCGCCGAGCGGCACGCCGAGATTATCACCGCCGTCGAAGACGCTTTGCGCCCCGCACTGTTCCGCGATGGCACCTGGTACGCCGACTATTGCCGCCTGCGCGTTGCGGCAAGGCGCGAGTAAGCCGGCCCGTTCACTTCAGCTTGCGGTCGAAGAAGTCTGCGGCGGCGTGATAAGCGCGCAGCCAGTTTTCATGGCGCAGGAAGTCATGAACGTCGTCGGGAAAGACCAGTTGCTCGAACTCGACGTGGCGCTCGCGCAGGCGGCGCACCAGCTCGACCGTTTGATTGAAGGCGACGTTGCGGTCATCGTCGCCATGAATCAACAGCACCGGCGATTTCCATTTTTCGACCGACGCCAGCGGCGATGATTCGCGGCCCAGCTTGACCAGATCGCCCGTCGCCCACGGCGATGCGCCGACCCGGCGGCTCCAGTCGTGAACGCCGTGCAGGTCAACGCCTGCCGCAAACAGGTCGGAATCGCGCGCCAGTCCCATCGCCGTCAGATAGCCGCCATACGAGCCGCCCCACAGGCCGATGTGTTTGCCGTCCACGTCGTCGCGGGCTTTCAGATACTTGCCGGCGGCGACGACGTCTTGGTACTCGCTGGCGCCGCGCGGCCCGCGATGCTTGGCTTCGCGAAAGGCGCGACCGTAGCCGATGCCGCTGCGATAATTCACCGACAAGACCATATAACCGCGACTCGCCAGGTACTGATTCATCGCGTAGGCGTTATGGTAATAGTAATTGTAATGCCAGGCGGGGAGCATCTGGCGAATCGGCCCGCCGTGCATGAAGACGACTGCCGGGGCGCGGCCTTGCAGGTTTTTGGGTTTGAACAACTGGCCATGAATCTCCAGGCCGTCCGCCGCTTTGAAAATCACCACTTCGGGCGCAACCAGATTATTGTAAGGAAAATCACTCGGCAAGGCATCGCCCGCCAGCGCTTTGGCGCCTTTGCCTTTGATGTCGGCGATGTAAGGCAGGAGCGGGTAGAAGGCCGTCGCGTGCAGGAAGGCGAGCCGCTGGCCGCCGCCGGCGATGACCGGCGCCATCTCGATGCTGTTGTCCGTAGTGATCCCTTGAAGGTCGCCGCCCGCGACGTTGACGCGCCAGAGATGGCGGTGATCGATGTCGGCTTTGTTTGCCGCCACCACCATAAACGAGCGGTCGGGCGACCATGCGACGTTTTCAACTTCGTAAGCGCCGGGCGTCAGCAACGTCGCCGCGCCGCCCGTCGCCGCGACGGCGTAGAGGTGCGCCCAGCCGTCTTTCTCGGACGCAAAGACCAGTCGGTCGCCCGCCGCCCATTGCAGGATGTCATTGCCGAGCGTCAACCGCGAAAACGAATCCGCTTCGGCCTCGCCCGAGCGCCAGACCTCGCGCCCCTTGCCGCTGGCGAGATCAACGACGCGGATGGCCCAGGGCAGCACGCGCTCGCGGTCGGCTGAATACACGTCGGCGACGTTGAAGACGCGAATGTAAGCCAGGCTACGCCCGTCCGGCGACCAGCGCGGCTCGATGTCGCGGTCTACGCTCGGCTCAAGAAAGCGTATGCTCGCTTGCTTGGGATTGAAGATGGCGATGAAGCTGTGATCGCCGCGCTCAGAGACGAAGGCCAGCAAGGAGCCGTCCGGCGACCACGCGGGCGATTCGACGCGGCCACGAATCTCGAAGAGTTTTTTCGCTTCCGTGGCGGTCTTTCGCGGCGGCACGGGCAAGGCTGCCGACCAGAGGTGGCCTTCGCTGGTGAAGATGACCTGATCGCCGCGCGGCGAAAAGATCGGTGCGCTGCCTTCGCCCATCTTCACCACGACGCCGGTGCGGGCGTTGACGGCGCAGACTTCCTGGCGCGCGCCCGCCGGGTCACTGGTCGGATTGGGAATGTCTTTGTCGCTGTTGGCCTCGCCGCCGCGCACGTAAGCGATCCAGTTGCCGTCGGGTGAAAAGACCGGCTCGGTGATCTCCTGCCCGTCGTCGGCGCTGTAATGCGTGAGCTGGCGTCCGCTAAAGGCGGGCGCTTCGGCGATCCAGACATTACGCCGGCCCAGATGATCGAAGACCCATGCGAGCTTGTCGCCCTGTTTCGACGCAATCAGGTCGGACGGGAACGGCGACGACAGAACCTGTTCGAGCGTGAAGCCATTGGCGTGAGCCAGTTGCGAGGCGCTGACCAGCAGACAGAGCGCAACGATAGTGATGGCGACTCGGTGACGAGCGAGCATAATCCCTCCCGTGTGAAGCGATGTGATGAATACGGATTGCGGTAATGGCTTATAAGCCTTGCCGTAGTGCGTGTCAAGCGCCGCCCGCCGGTTCAGATGATTCGAGCAACATCCCCCTGTCTGAACGTCCTGCCGATTTGGCGATTGGCGATGGAATGATATAGCTTGAGGCTCTGGCTCAGGCTTTGCCCTGTATCCTCTCTAACGAACGCCGCGTGATTGCCGCATTCGGCGATTTGAGTTTTTCAAAGATATCCAAGGCTTCATGAAATAGTCGGCTAGCTTCTGTGTATTTGCCTTCAATTTCTGCGAGCCTACCCAACTGATGTAAAACGCCGGCAGTATTGTACTGGTCGCCAAGCTCATCGAATATATCCAAGGCTTCCTTATAACTTTTTCTGGCTTCGTCAAGGTAGCCAGCGCCTAAAGCCAGGTTTGCTAGACCCCACGTTGTCAACGCAATCCCTCTCTGGTTGCCGAGCCGCCTTTTGATCTCCAAACTGTCGTTGTAGAGCCGGCGGGCTTCTTCGATCTCGCCTTGCTCCTGCGCAAGCATTGCCAACTGGTGCAGCGTGATAGCAATACCGCTCTGGTTGCCGAGCCGTTTTGCAATCTCCAAACTGTCGTTGTAGAGCTGGCGGGCTTCCTCGATCTCGCCTTGCTGCTCCGCAAGCCTTCCTAATTGATGCAGGGTAATAGCAATCCCTCTCTGGTTGCCGAGCCGCTTTTTGATCTCCATGCTTTCGTTGTACAGGCGGCGGGCTTGATCGTATTCGCCACGATTACTGTAGATGCGTCCGATGTTGTGACTAAACATCCCGATGCGCCCATCATTTTTTGCCCGTCTTGCCGCCGCCAATGCTTGCTGGCCATATCCTATGGCTTCATTCCAATACCCGCGCGTGTCCAGGAACTCCTCCAGTGCGATGCGAATCTGCATTACCGCCTCCCATTCTGCTAACTCGAAAGCTGATTCAAGCGCGCCCAGCGCATTCTCTCGTTCCGCTTCAAGGGCGTCGAAATCTTCCTTCGATGTTTTCGCATGCGATTTGGCATAGCCGACAAAATAAGTAATGTATCGTCGGCGGAATTCATCCGCCCGGCTGTCTTTCGACAGACGTGCCCTGGCCAGGCTGCGCGTCAGCCCCCGAAGAACCAACCGCTCGCCCGCTTCCGTCGTTTCTACCAGCCGGAGTCTAGCCAGATGCCTTATCGCCTCTCTCACTCGCTTCAGGTCATCACCGAATCCGGCGGCCTCTGCCAGCGCCGCGCGTGATGCGCTCGGCACGAAAAGCGAAAGCGTCAGCAGCACATCGCGCCCGTCGTCGCCCAACTGTGGCAGGTTAAACGACCGGTCAAAGACGCGGTCTGCCGCATCGCCGCCGCCTTGCGCCAACTCATCAAACACATCGTTCGGATGCTGCGCCAGTTCGATCTGCCCGATCACCCACTGCATTACAAGCGGATTGGCATCGGCTGCCTGAATGATGCGGCTGTGGTCTATGCCTGCAAACGTCTGCGGGTTGGCCGTCTGCGCAATCAGCTTATCCAGATACTCGTGCGCTTCCGCAGATGACATTACATCAATCGAAAGGTTACGTGGGCCGTTGATGCGCTCGCGCGTCGTGATGAGCGCAGGGCAGGGCGCGTGCTGCATCAGCCACTCGGCGCAAAGCTTTTGCTCGGCGGGCGCAATGGTTTCAAAGTTATCCAGGACGATCATCGCCGCGCCATCCAGCGAAGCAATCAACGCTGGCACTTCTTCTTTCTTCGGCGCAAGCGCCAGTTTGCGCAATTCCGCGTGGTCCAACTGCGTGGCGACCTCATCAAGCAGCGTTGACAGCGAGTAGTCCTGACGACCGACGGCGCTCGTCCAGACAATGCGACCGGCAAACAGACGGTTCATCCGTCGCATTGCTTCCGCCGCAATCGTTGTCTTGCCAACACCGCCATCGCCCCACAAGACAACCAGTTGATTCTTTGCGGGCGCAAGTTCGTCCTCTAGTCGCGCGACGATTTCGCTGCCGTCTTTGTGGTGACGCTCGACGAATCCGACAGCAGGCGGGCGCGGCACTGCCGAGTTGACCCGTGCATAACCCGCTTTTGTCTTTTCTTCCTCTACTGAGTTCTTTGTCTCTGGGCCTGACAACCGGCGTTTGCCTCGAATGGCGTCAAACAATTTGGCAAATTCTCTTTCGACATCTGCCTTGCCGGTGAAATCCGCGCGCGTCAATATGCCAATTCGCTGGGGCACGTCACACTGCTCAAGCAATAAAGGCAGCGTACATTGCAACACGCCGCCGGGATCAGTGTGCTGAATCAGCAAGCTCTCAAACCTTGTCCAGTCGCTTGCGACCCAGGCGGGAGTTAGCACAAGCAACGTGCGACGGCTTGCAGCAATGGCGTTTTCCATATTCACCAGCGCCGGCACGCCGATGTCGAACGATTCTTCATCAATACAAACCGTGATACCTTCCTGCTTCAGACGGGCAACGAGCACATCGCGCACCCATTCAGCATTCTTGTGGCTGTAAGAGATGAACACATCGAATTGTTTCTGCACATCTTCGGCTGCCATTGGGCGCTCCTCGCCGGGCGTTGAATCGGCAGGATTATAGCGGCAGTGAAAGGCAAACTACAACGGAGGGTTATGAGCGCCCGTCTCTCTACCGGCGGGAGCAGCCGAGCAAGCGGGGCTGACCGGCGGTCGTTCCAGTTATGAACCTTTGATCGAATACTTCTTGAGCAAGTTCTTGGCGATCACCAGACGCTGCAATTCGTTGGTGCCGCCGCCGATGATCAACAGCGGCGCGTCGCGGTAATAACGCTCGACGGGGAAGTCTTTGGCGTAGCCGTTGCCGCCGAGTATGCGCATCGCTTCGAGCGCGCACTCTTGCGCCGTCTCGGTGGCGAACAGTTTAGCCATGCCGGCTTCCAGGTCGCAGCGCTCGCCGCGATCTTTCTTCTCCGCCGCCGCATAGATCAACAGCCGCGACGCTTCGATGTGTGTCGCCATGTCTGCGAGCTTCAATTGAATCGCCTGATGCTCGGAGATCGGCTTGCCAAAGGTGCGGCGCTGTTGCGCGTAGCGAATCGCTTCTTCAAACGCGGCGCGGGCGACGCCCAGGCCACGCGCCGCGACGTTCAAACGCTCGGCCTCAAGCCCGGTCATCACCTGGCGGAAGCCTTCGCCTTCGCGCCCGCCGATCAGGTTCGTTGCCGGGACGCGGAACTCTTCAAACAGCACCTCGCAGGTTTCCAGGCTCTTGTAGCCGAGCTTATCGATATCGCGGCTGACGGTCAGGCCCGGCCCGCCCTTCTCGGCGATGAAGGCGCTGATGCCGCTATAAGCCGGCTCGGCTTTGGCGTCGGTCTTTGTCAGGATCAACAACAGCTCGGCGCGGCGCGCATTGGTGATCCACATCTTCGAGCCGTTGATGACATAGTCATCGCCGCGACGCTCGGCGGTCGTCTTGATGGCTTGCAGGTCGGTGCCGGCGTGCGGCTCTGACAGACAGATGGCGCCGCGCTTGTCGCCGCGCGCCATCACCGGCAGGTACTGCTGCTTCTGCTCGGCGGTGCCGAACCGCGCCAGCACGTCGCACAATACCGTATGCGTGCCGAGTATCCCCGCCAGCCCCATCCAGATGCGCGAAATCTCTTCAAAGATCATGGCAAAGACGGTGTAGCTCAGCTCCAGCCCGCCATAGGCTTCCGGCACGTTGGCGGCGAAGAGGTTGAGCTCTTTCATGCGCTCGACGATGGCAGTCGGGTATTCGTTGCGATGCTCAAGCTCGCTTGCGACCGGCGCGACCTCGCGCTCAAGAAAGCGCCGCACGGTCGCCAGCATCAGTTGTTCTTCGTCGTTCAGCAGGTAGGCCATAGGGAATCAGGAGTCAGGAGTCAGGAGTCAGAAGTCAGAATGAAGAAGAAAGTCGGCGCACACCGGCCTGCGCTTATTCTGACTTCTGACTCCTGACTCCTGACTTCTTCTTTATGCATTTCCGAGCGCGATGATCGAGCAGGTGAACGAGCCGGGATTGCCGCCGAGGTTGTGCGCCAGCCCGACCTTCATGTCTTTCACTTGCCGCTCGCCGGCGCGCCCGAGGAGTTGATGATAAATCTCGTAGAGCATGCGCAAGCCGCTGGCGCCAATGGGATGGCCAAACGACTTCAAGCCGCCATCGGTGTTCACCGGCAGATCGCCTTGCAAACTGAAGGCGCCCGCCTTGATGTCGTCTTTGGCTTTGCCGGGCTCGCTGAAGCCGAGGTCTTCATAGATGATCATCTCGGTGATCGAGAAGCAGTCGTGGACTTCGGCCATGCTGATCTCTTTGCGCGGGTCGCGGATGCCGAGCTGATCGTAAACCTGTTTGGCCGCCATGCGGGTTTCGGGAAAGCTCGTGAAGTCAAAATCGGTGTCCACTCTTCCTGTGCCCGGCCCGACCGCCAGCCCCATGGCTTTGATCGTCACAAAATCTTTGGTGAACTGCGGCGCCAGCTCTGTGCGCGTGATGACGGCGGCTGCCGCGCCATCGGTCGTCGGGCAGCAGTCGAGCAGGCCGAGCGGAGAAGCAATCATCGGCGCTTTCATGGCTTGCTCAAGGGTGATCTCTTTTTGAAAATGCGCCTTGCGATTGCGCGCGCCGTTGTAATGGTTCTTCACCGAAATTCGCGCCAGGTCTTCTTTGTCCGCGCCATAGCGATGAAAGTAACGGTTGGCGGCTAATGCGAAGGCTCCCGGTGCGGTGTTGCCCGCGCCGATGACGGTCGAAGCCGCGCCGGGCAGCCCTGAGTAGCCGCTGTCTTTGAGCTTCTCGAAGCCGACGACGAGCGCCACGTCGTAAGCGCCGGCGGCGACCGCAAACGCCGCGTTACGCAGCGCGTCCTGCCCCGTCGCGCACATATTCTCGACGCGCGTGACCGGGATGTATTGCAGCTTTAGCGGCCTTGAGAGCGCCTGGCCCGATATGCCCGAAGTCAGCGTGCCGACCCAGCCGGCTTCGATCTGCGAAGGTTCGACGCCGGCATCCGCGAAGGCTTCATAAGCCGCTTCGACGATTAAGTCTTCTTCGCTCTTGTCCCAATGCTCGCCGAATTTTGTGCAGCCCATGCCGATGATGGCGACGCGGTCGCTCAGATTTTTCATCGCTTTTCTCCTCTGCTGGTGAAGCTGTCAGCAAGTCATAACAAACTCGCCCGCGCGCGTCAACGCACAGGGCCGTTATCTTGACGGTCGCCGCCTGGCCGGTTTCAGCATCATCAATCCGGCTTTACCATTTGGGCCGTGTAGGCGGCGGCGCGGCTGTCTTTTTTGACTCGTCTTCACGCGACGGCGGCTTGCCGCCCGGCCCCCAATAAAAATACTTGATAAAGACGATATTGAGGACGAGAAGAAAAATAGCCGCCAGCGCTGTCCAGAGAAATAACATGCTCTACCTCGATCAATAGTCCGCTGCCATGATCATATCGCCGCCGGCGCTCTGGCAAAAGCGGATTCGCCGCCCGCTTTTGCCTCACTGATTCGCCGCTTGCTACAATCAACCTTCACATTATGGCTATCAACGTCCCGCCCGAAACTTATTACGTCGAGCTGTTCGGCTCGCTGCTCGCTTCAGGCGAGTTGAATGAGGTGGTGCGCGAAATCCGCGCCGGTCGCCCGAGCGTCGTGGTTTCGGGACTGACGGGCAGCGCCCGCGCGCTGGTGCTTGCGGCGCTCGAACGGCTGACGGCGCGACGCCTGGTTTATGTGACGCGCTCGAACCGCGAAGTCGAAGAGTTTCAAGCCGACATCGAATTCTTTTATTGCGCGCTCAATGGCGTGAACTCGTGCGAGACGGCGGTGCTGACGATCCCCGGCAGCGAAACCGATCCCTATAATGGCACCTCGCCGCACGCCGAAGTTTTGGAACAGCGCGCCCTGGCGCTCTACCGCGCCACCCGCGGCGAAGCGCGCATCCTGCTCACCTCAGTCGGCGCGCTCGCCGAGCGCACCATCTCGCCCGACTTGCTGAAAGCCTCAAGCATCAGCTTGCGCGTCGGCGAAGACATGCCGCCCGAGCTGATCGTTGATCTGCTGATCGCCAGCGGCTATGTGCGCCAGGAACCGGTCGGCGCGGTCGGCGAGTTCAGTCTGCGCGGCGGCATCCTCGATCTCTTTTCGCCGGCGCACGACGCGCCGCACCGCATCGAGTTTTTCGGCGACACGGTTGATTCGATCCGCGAGTTCGACGCCGACTCGCAACGCTCCGTAGGCCGAGTGGCGGAAACGCTCATCGTGCCGATGCGCGAGCTGGCGGTGCGCCGCCAAGAGTTTATGCAGTGGGCCGATGAAGCCGAACGCCACTGGGAGGGCGACCGCTTTCGCCGCGACTTGCGGGCGCGGCTGGGGTTCGCGGCGCGCGGCGAAGCCTTCCCCGGCTGGGAGTACCTGTTGCCGCTCACACGCCCGATGACCAGCTCGGTGTTTGATTACATCAAAGACGCGGTGCTGGTGATTGACGAGCCGGCAGAGATCGACAAGCGCGCTTCGGAGCTGCTCGGTTATCTCGACGAGCGTTTCGCGCAGGCCGACGATGCCGGCGAGTTGGCCTTAGAGCCGGCCAAGCTCTTTTTGACCGGCGAAGAGCTGCGCGCACGCTTCGATCAAGCGACGCGCATCGAGATGCGCTTACTCGGCCGCGCCGCGGCGGCGACCGACGAGCGCTTTCGCATCGACGCGCTGACGATCAACGACGCGCCGGCCATCATTCGCCAGACGGACGAGCCGACAGCGGCGAGCGCGCAGCTTGAAGAGAGCTTTGCGGCGAGCCGCAAGCGCACGGCAAGCCTGTTTCTCTTTTCGGTCAACGACCAGACGCCCGACATCACCATCCTTTCGCAAGCGCCGCGCCGTTATCACGGCCGCGTGCATGAACTGGCGCGCGATCTTGAGAACGACACCACGGGGCGCACGACGCTGTTTGTCATGCCGAGTTTGGGACTTGCCGAGCGCACACGCGAAATGCTCGGCGAATACGAGATCACCGCGGAGTTGCTCGCGTCGCTCAACCGCCGCGAGCGCGAGCCGGGCGCGGCGCTCACCGCGACCCGCATTGCGACCGTCGGCAAGCTGACCAACGGCTTCACGCTGCCGGCGGCGTTTCTCGAAGTGCTGACCGAGAGCGATGTCTTCGGCGAAACCGAGCGCACGCCGCTGGCGCGCACGCAGCCCAAACGGGCGCGCAAGCAGCGCAAGGCGGCGGCGTTTCTTTCCGACCTCGGCGACTTGAAGGTCGGCGATTACGTCGTTCACATCGATCACGGCATCGGCCAGTTCCAGGGGCTCAAGCAATTGACGACCGCCGGCGCCGCCACCGGCAACGTCGCCGCCGGCATCGAGCGCGCTCAGGCTGACGTGCGCGAGTTCATGCTGCTGACCTTTGCCGAAGGCGCCAAGCTCTATGTTCCCGTCGAGCGGCTCGATCTGGTGCAGCGCTTTTCAGGCGGCGAAGGCGCCAAGCCGCCGCTCGACCGGCTCGGCGGCTTGAGCTGGCAGAAGACCAAGGCGCGGGCCAAGCGCGCCATGCGCGACATGGCCGAAGAGCTGTTGAAGCTCTACGCCGAGCGCAAGCTCGTCGTCGGCCATGCCTACGGCACCGACACGCCCTGGCAGGCCGAGTTCGAGGACGCCTTTGAATACCAGTTGACGCCCGACCAGGAAGCCGCCATCGAAGACGTCAAAGCCGGCATGCAAGACCCGCAGCCGATGGACCGCCTGATCGTCGGCGACGTCGGTTACGGGAAGACGGAAGTGGCTATGAGAGCCGCTTTCAAGGCGGTGATGGAAGGCAAGCAGGTGGCCGTATTGGCGCCGACCACGGTGCTGGTCTTTCAGCACTTCAAGACCTTTCAGAAACGCTTTGCCGCTTTCCCGCTGCGCATCGAGATGCTGTCGCGCTTCCGCTCGACGAAAGAGCAGAAAGAGATCGTCAAACAGTTAGAGGCCGGCGCGCTTGATGTCGTCATCGGCACACACCGCTTGCTGTCGAAAGACATTCGCTTCAAAGACCTCGGCCTGCTGATCGTTGACGAGGAGCAGCGCTTTGGCGTCGCTCACAAAGAGCGCATCAAGCAGATGCGCAAAAAAGTTGATGTCCTTGCCATGTCGGCGACGCCGATTCCGCGCACGCTCAATATGTCGCTTGCGGGCCTGCGCGATATGTCGGTGATCGAAACCCCGCCACGCGACCGGCTGGCAATTCAAACGCAGGTCGTGCAGTTCTCGGAAGCCGTGATCCGCTCGGCCATCGAGCTTGAGCTGCAACGCGGCGGCCAGGTCTTCCTGGTCCACAATCGCGTCGAGACGATCTTCACCATCGCCGAGCTGATCGCCCGGCTGGTGCCGGAAGCGCGCATCGGCGTCGGCCACGGGCAGATGGATGAGCGCGCCCTCGAAGACGTGCTGATGAAATTCATTCGTCACGAGCTGGACGTGCTGGTGGCGACAACGATCATCGAAAACGGCATAGACATTCCGCTCGCCAACACCATCGTCATCAACCGCGCCGACCAGTATGGCCTGTCGCAGCTTTATCAGTTGCGCGGTCGCGTCGGGCGCTCGAACCGCCGCGCTTATGCGTACCTGATGATTCCGTCCGAAGAGAGCCTGACCGAGATTGCGCGCCGCAGGCTGGCGGCCATTCGCGAGTTTTCCGACCTCGGCGCGGGCTTCCGCATCGCGGCGCTCGACCTGGAATTGCGCGGCGCCGGCAACCTTTTGGGCGGCCAGCAATCGGGCCACATCGATGCCATCGGCTTTGATCTTTACACACAGATGCTCGAACGCACGGTGCGCGAGCTGAAGGGCGAGCCGATTGAAGACGAGGTCTCGGCGGCGATCAATCTGGGCATAGACATACGCATCCCGGAAGATTACATCTACGACATGAGCCAGCGCCTGCGCACCTATAAGCGCATCTCGTCGGCGGAGAGCGAAACCGAGCTTGCCGACATCCACGCCGAGACCGCCGACCGCTATGGGCCGATACCTGAAACGGTCGAGAACCTCTTCGAGTATTCGCGCCTGCGCCGCGAAGCCTCGCGCCTCGGCGTCCTGTCTGTAGACCGTGAAGGCGACCGGTTGGCGGTGAAGTTTTCCGAAGGGGCGAGGATTGATCCCGACAAGTTGATTGCGCTGGTCTCTGCCGGCGCGGCGAGCTTCACGCCGAGCGGCGTGCTGCGCGTCCAGATTGCCGCCGCGGACGACGCGACCATCTTTGCCGAGGTGCGCGCCCTGCTCGACCGCTTGCGTTGAACGGCGAGCGCAACGGCGAAGCGCCCTCAGCGACACGATTCACTCACTGCACGAATCCGACGCGCCGCAACAAGTCGGCGAAGCGCGGGTCGGCGCGCAAGTCATTCAAACGCGGGTCGGTCTTCAGCCATGCCAGGTAATTGCTGCGCTCAGTGTAAGCCCGTTCCAGCCACGCGAACGCCTGCTCGCGGTCGCCCAGCGCGGCGTAGACGGTCGCCACAAAGTAGGGCACGACGTAACCGTTGGCCGAGCTCAGGGCTTGCTTGAGCTTCTGTTGGGCGGTGGCGCGGTCGCCGGCTCGCGCGTAGGCGAAGGCGAGATTGGTTTGCGCCGCCGGGCTGTGGTCGCCTAACTCAATCGCCCGCTGTAGCTCGGCAATGCTCCTGACAGCGTCCCCTTTCATCGCGTAACAGAGGCCGAGGTCAATGTGGATCATCCGCACGTTCGGGTCTATTTCGAGTCCCTTCTGAGCGTAGGCAATCGCCTCGTCGTAGCGACCCGCAAGGTAGGAGGGGAATCCCGGATGAATCACCACGAAGGGCGTCAGCGGGTCGAGCTGCGCGGCACGTTTCATCGCGGCGACGGATTCTTCAAAGCGTCCCATCAAAGCGAGGTATTCGCCATACCACAAATGCGCGTCAGCCGATCCGGGGTTGAGCTCAAGCGCGCGCTTGAATTCGCGCTCTGCTGCCGCGTAGTCCCAGTGATAATAGGCATACACGCGCCCAAGCGCGGCATGCGCCTCGGCCAGTTGCTCGTCGAGCGCCCGCGCCCGCTCGGCCATCTCGCGCGCCCTGGGCATGGCCTCGCGCGCACGCCAGTAAAACTGCGTCCCCCAGGCGTAAACCGCCGACAGTCCGGCATCGGCCAGCGCGTCGTCAGGGTCTAGGCGGAGCGCCTGCTGGAAGGACTCAACCGCTTTGTTGAGGTCGTCTTCGTTGATGCGATTATAGTAGTAGCGGCCTTTGAGATAAGCCTGGTAGGCGTCAGCGTTGTCGGTGTAGCGTTTCAGCAGCCGTGTACGCTCGTCGCCGGTCAGCTTCAGGGCCAGCGCCTCGGTCACTTTCTGCGAGATGGTATCCTGCAAGGCGAAGAGGTCTGTGCAGTATTCGTCGCATTGATACGTCCATAGCGCCTTGCCGTCCGCGACCTGCAACAGCCGCAACGTCACCCGCACGCGGCCCGCCGCCTGCTGAATGCTGCCATCAAGCACCGCGTCCACTTTGAGCGCCTGCCCGGCTTCGAGCGGGTCCTGGGTCGCAAAGGGGAGCACGCCGGCGGATCGCAATTTACGATCACCTACTTCCTACAGGATTTCGACGAGCACTTTCAGCAAGTCGCCAGCGAGGAAGAGCACGCCACCGTCACGCTGAACAGCGCCGGCGACCAATTCACCGGCGTCGTCGACATCAACGTCTACGACCTCGACGGCCATCTGCTGTTCGGGGACTGCTGCGCCACCTTTGCGGGCAAGCGCCTTGGCGTCAAGCCGCCGCAACTCACCAGCGACCATCTTGAGTCGCAGGCACAGCCATCTTCGCTGAACCCAAACGACGCGGCGGCATCGGGCAGCCGCGTGTGGGGTTGGCGAAGCAAGCGCGCCCAGAGGGAGCCGTGAGCAGCGGAAATTCGTCCGGGCGCTTGAAAGTCGCGCGGTCGAGCGGTCACAGCGACCCTCGCCGCGCGGTGGGTGCGCCGGCGTTGAAATCAGCCGCACGACCTGTTAAACCATCCTGTGCATGGGACGCAAGCTGGTCATCTTTATTTGCTGCCTGCTGGCGCTGGCGGCAGCCTGTAAGAAGAACGCGGATCGCTCGCCGGTCATTGCCACGGTCAACGGCGAAGAGGTTCACCGCGCCGAGTTCGAGCATTTCGTGGCGGCCAAGCTCGGCGAAGTTTCCGGCAATGATAGCGCCGACCTGTTGCGCAGCCAGATGCTCGACGAATATTTGCGCCGCCGGCTGCTGCTCGCCGAAGCCGAGCGCGCGGGGCTGACGGTCGCCGAGGTCGAAGTCGAGCAGGCGGCGCAAGAGAACCCGCAACTGCGCGCGCTGTTGGCCGCCGGCGATTCGCGCGAAGAGATGCGGCGTGACCTGCTCATCGATAAGTATTACCGCCAGGTCGTGCTGCGTAACGTGCGCGTGACGCCTGAAGAAGCGCAGCGATACCTTGAACAGAACCAGTCGCGGCTGACGGATAGGCCCGGCTTTCTGGTGCGCGAGATTCGCGTGCAGACGCGCGACGAGGCCGAGCGCTTGCGCCGCGAGCTGACCGAGGGCAAGCGTGATTTTGCGGCGCTGGCGCGGCTGCACTCGGACGCGCCGAACGCCGAAGCCGGCGGCCTCAGCCGCTATGACGAAGGGCAGTTGCCCGACATTCTCGAAAACGCAATTAAACCGCTCCACCCCGGCGACCTCAGCCCGGTCGTCGAATCGGGCTATGGCTTTCATCTCTTCAAGCTCGAACAGCGCATCCAGCCGCACGCCCCCGAAGAGCGCCGCGCCCAGCTCGACGACCGCCGCGCCCGGCTCACAGAGGAGCTGATCGCGCAAAGGAATCAACAGGCCATTGACGCGGCGCTCGCGCAAATGCTCGAAAAAGCCAGCATTCAGATCAACGACGCCACTCTAGGCTTCACATACGCGGGCCAACTCAGGCATAATTGAACTTTACGCAACCAGCCCGAATCAAACGATGAACAATGAATGACGAAGGGTGAATTAAGAGGGCAAGATTTTTCTCACTCATCATTCATTCTTCAACGTTCGTCATTAACTGTTGAGAGGATGTGCAGTATGAAATTAGTAGTCACTGCTTTAGCTCTGGCGTGCATATTGGGGCTTGCGACCGCCGCGCGCGCCCAGGAGGCCGAACTCGTCAACGAGATCGTCGCCCGTGTCAATAACGACATTATTACGCGCACCGATTACCTGGCGTCGCTCGAATCCTTCAAAGAAGAGCTGCGCCGGCAGATGCAGGGCAAGAGCGAGGCGGAGGTCAACGCCGAGTTTGAGAAGCTCCGCCCGACCGTGCTCGATATGATGATCGAAGACCTGCTGCTCGAACAGAAAGCCAAAGAGCTCGGCATTGACGTCGAGGCCGAAGTCAACCAGCAGATGTTGCAGATCATGAAGGAGAGCCAGCTCAAGACGTTGGCCGAGTTAGAACAGGCGATGCGCAACCAGGGGGTTGACCCCGAAAATGCTCGCAACTCGTTGCGCCGCCGCTTGCAGCAACAGTACGTCGTGCAGCGCGAAGTGCTGGTGCCGATCTATCAGCGGCTGTCTGAAAAAGAGAAGCGCGATTTCTACGAGAAGAACAAAGACAAGCTGGTTGTCCCCGGTGAGGTGACGCTGTCGGAAATCTTCATCCCGCTCGAAGGCCACACGGCGGCTGAAGTCGAGCAGCGCGCCCGCCGGGTCGTCGCCGAGATGCGCGCCGGCGGCAACTTTGCGGAAGCGGTCAAGACCAACACGCCGGTGACCCGCGCCTCGCGCGCCCAGGATGGCAAGCTCGGCACCTTCCGTCCCGACGAGTTGAAAGAAGAGATCGCCGCCGCCGTCTCGTCGCTGAAGGCCGGCGACGTGACCGAGCCGATCCGCGTGCAGGACGGCTTCCAGATCATCCGCGTAGACGCCCTCAAAGCCGCCACCGTGCGCCCCTACGACGATAAAGAAGTACAGGAGATGGTCGCCCGCGCCGCGACCATGGATCGCGCCGAAGAGGCGCGCAAAAAGTACCTGAAGAAGCTGCGCGAAGACGCCTTCGTCGAAGTCGCCAAAGGCTACCTGCCGGCGCAGGCGAAAGCCCAGAAGGAGTGACGCGGCGACGCGGCGGCGCGGCGATTGATTGCTTGAGGCCGCCACCGGGCTTGCGCAATTCATCGCCGCGCCGCCGCGTCGCGCCTTCGCCGCGTCGCCAAAGATGCGCCTCGATCTCTTCTTGAAGTACTCGCGCCTGGTGCCGCGCCGCACCCTGGCGCAGCAGATGTGCGAAGCCGGAGCGGTGCGCCTGAACGGCACCCCGGCCAAGAGCGCCCGCGAAGTCCGCGTCGGCGACGAGATCGTCATCCGCCAGCGCGGGCGCCTGACTACAGTGCGGGTCGCCACTGTACCGCTGAAACCTCCCGCGAAAGCGCAAGCCGCCACGCTCTACGAAACCATCGGCAGCGAATCCTACGAGACTCAGGAAAGTGATGAGTGATGAGTAATGAGTGATGGGTACGGCAAGCGCGGTATCCCAAGCACCTTCTCATCGCTCGTCACTTTCTACTCGTCACTCATCACTTTCTACTCGTCACTTGTCACTTGTCACTTCGTTGCCTTATGCTGACTGCTTAGAGACGCACGCCATTAAATTCATATCCCGCACGACGGACAAAGGAGCGACGAAAATGGATCCCAAACGAGTCATGCAGTACGCGGTTGACGAGCAGATAAAATTCGTTGACCTGCGCTTCACGGATCTGCCCGGCACCTGGCATCACGTGACGATCCCCATCGGCGCGTTCAACGAAGCGACGTTCGATTCCGGCATCGGCTTTGACGCGTCGAGCCTGCGCGGCTGGGCGTCAATCAACGAATCGGACATGCTGTTGATGCCCGACCCTTCGCGCTTCTGGGTCGATCCCTTTTTTGAAGAGCCGACGCTGACCATGTTTGCCAATGTCGTTGACCCGCTGACCAAGGAAGGCTACCAGCTCGACCCGCGCTCGGTAGCGGCGCGCGCCGAAAGCTATCTGCGCTTCACAGGCATCGCCGAAGCCTGTTACTTCGGCCCCGAAGCCGAGTTCTTCATCTTCGATCACGTCAGCTATCACAACGAGGCGAACAGCGCCGGTTACCGCTTCGACTCGGCGGAAGGTCTGTGGAATTCGGGCCGCCCGGAAGACAATCTCGGCTACCGCGTGCGTCACAAAGAAGGCTACGTGCCGCTGCCGCCGGTTGATTCCTTGCACGACCTGCGCTCGGACATCGTGCAGAACCTCGAAACCGTCGGCCTCAAGCCGGAGATGCATCACCACGAAGTCGCTAGCGGCGGTCAGTGCGAAATCGATTTCCGCTTCGATACGCTGCTCGGCACCGCCGACAACGTCATGGTCTTCAAGTACATCGTCAAGAACACGGCATTCTATTACGGCAAGGCGGCAACCTTCATGCCGAAGCCGATGTTTGGCGACAACGGCAGCGGCATGCATTGTCACCAGTCGCTGTGGAAAGGCGACCGCGCGCTGTTTGCGGGTGATGGTTACGCCGGGCTTTCCGAGATGGCGTTGCATTATGCCGGCGGCATCCTCAAGCACGCGGCGGCGCTGGCGGCGCTGGTGGCGCCGACGACGAACAGTTATAAGCGGCTGGTGCCGGGCTATGAAGCGCCGGTCAATCTGGCCTACTCGCGGCGCAACCGCTCGGCGGCCATCCGCATCCCGATGTATTCGCAGTCGGCGGGCGCCAAGCGGCTTGAGGTGCGCTTCCCCGATCCGTCGTGCAATCCTTATCTGGCGTTTGCGGCGATGATGATGGCGGGGCTCGACGGCATCCAGAACCGCATCGCTCCGGGCGAGCCGTTAGACAAAGATATTTATGACCTGTCGCCGGAGGAGTTGCAGAACGTGCCGACGCTGCCCGGCTCGCTCGACCGGGCGCTCGACGCGCTCGAAGCCGATCATGACTTCCTGCTCAAAGGCGACGTCTTCAGCGAGGCGCTGATCGAGCGTTGGATTAGTTACAAACGCCAGAAGGAAGTAGACCCGGTGCGCATGCGCCCGCACCCGCTCGAATTCCAGATGTACTTCGACGTGTGATCGTTCAGGCTGGAGGTTAAAGGTTGCCGCGCTTCAGCTCTTGCACGGCGTAGTCGCAGGCACGCGCCGTCAACGCCATGTAAGTCAGCGACGGGTTCTGGCAGGCTGTCGAGACCATGCAAGAGCCATCCGTGATGAACACGTTCAGTGCGTCCCAGCATTGATTGAAGCGGTTCAACACAGAGGTCTTCGGGTCGTGTCCCATGCGCGCGGTGCCCATCTCATGAATGCAGCCGCCGGGGACTGGCTCCAACTGCAAAGATCTGATCTCCTTCAATCCGGCGACCGCCAGCATTTCTTCGGCTGAGGCTTGCATGTCTTTGCGCATGGTCAACTCGTTTTCGCCGTATCGCATGTCCAGGTTGAGCGTCGGCAATCCCCACTGGTCGCGCTCGTCTTTGTTCAGCGTGACGCGATTTTTGTCGTCAGGCAGACACTCGCCATAACCGACCAGCAGCATAGACCACGCGCCGGGCCGCGCCATCTCGTTCTTGAAATCCGCGCCCATCCCTAGCCGGGAGAAACCTCTCTGCCAGTTTTCTCGCCCCGAATAAGCTTCATAGGCGAAGCCGCGCAGGTAATCCGCGCGCTTGTCTATGAGATTGCGGAAACGCGGAATGTACATGCCGTTGGGCTTGCGGCCACGGTAATACTTATCCTGAAAGCCATCGTAGACGCCGATGGCGCCGCCCGCTTCCTGATGATCCATGAGGTAGTGGCCGAGGACGCCGCTGGAATTGGCGAAGCCTTCGGGGAAATGACTCGATGTCGAGTTCATCAGAATCAGCGTCGTGTTCAACGTCCCGGCGTTGAGGAAGATGATCCGGGCAAAGTACTCATATGTCTTTTTGGTTTCGGCATCGATGACGCGGACGCCTGTGGCGCGCTTTTTCTCGGCGTCATAAATCAGGCTGTGAACGATGGAGAAGGGCCTGAGCGTCATATTGCCGGTCTTTGACGCCGCCGGCAGCGTCGCCGAGTTGCTGCTGAAGTATGCGCCGTAGGGACAACCCCTGGCGCACATGTTGCGCGAACGGCAGCGGCCGCGGCCATTGTGCGGGCGGGTCAGCACCGCGACGCGGGCGACGATCATGCGGCGATCCCTGTAGTGATCGGCGATGCGCGCTTTCACATGGCGCTCAAGGCAGTTCATCTCCAGCGGTGGCAGCAACCGCCCGTCGGGCAGTTGCGCGAGACCGGCATTCTCGCCGCTGACGCCGACGAACTCTTCGACGTGGTCATACCAGGGCGCGATGTCGCGGTAGCGTATGGGCCAGTCAATGCCGATGCCTTCTCTGGCATTGGCTTCAAAGTCGAGGTCGCTCCAGCGGAAACAATGGCGCGACCACATCAATGATTTGCCGCCAGTCTGATAGCCGCGCATCCAGTTGAAGGGCTTGATCTGCTGATAAGGATGATCCGTGTCTTTGACGAAGAAGTGCTTGGTGTCCTGCTTAAAGTTGTAGACTTTCTTCTGAATGAAATACTCTTCCTGATCTCTGACGGTCAGCTCGTTGCCGTATGGCAGATTCCAGGGGTCTTTATCGGCGGTCGGGTAATCTTTGATATGTTCGACGTGGCGTCCGCGTTCAAGGACGAGGGTTTTCAAGCCCCTCTCGGTCAATTCCTTTGCCGCCCAGCCGCCCGACATGCCGGAGCCGACGACGATGGCGTCATAGGTGTTCGCGTCTTTTGCGGACATCAGTGTGCGTCTCCAATCGAGGCTTAGATGAACGGCAGCGCGTCGGCTTTTTGTCCGGGCTTGAGGTCCGTGCAACCTTCAAAGGGGCCGGGCGACCGCTGGTACTCGGCGGCCCTGGTGGCGCCGGGCTGCGAGCAGAAAAAGCCCATCAGCGTCAGGTTCTTCAACATGCGAACGAAGGACTGTTCGACCGCTTCATTGCTTTCCCAGCTCGCCTTCTCCAACTGTTTGAGCAGGCCGAGCCGCTCGGCTGCGGATAATTTCAAAAAGGCGCGGCCCGCTTGCTTGCGGCTCACGTCGTCGAGCGTGTCCAACCCCTTGAGGAAGAGTTCCTGCTGCGCCTTCGGATAACAGTCGGCGGCGTACAGATCAACAAAGACATGAACCAGCGCCGCTTTCGCCCCCGGCGTATCGGTCGTGGGGATGATGACTTCGACCAGTTCCGGCAGCAGCGCGGCCTGCTCGGCAGAGAGCAAGCGCGGCTGCCATTTTTCTTTTCCTTCTTTGATCGCGGTGGCGGTTTGTAAAAAGCTGGCGAGCAGCGAGGGGGCCAATAGATTTCCCCCGACCAGTAAGCCCAGCCCTTTGAGCGAGTCTCTGCGATTCATAAGCGGTTTGCGGCAAGCGAGTCTATCCACTTCCGCAGGCGAAGTCAATTAATCGGGCAGGGGGCGTCAAGCGGACTCTTAGTCCGCCAGCCGAGCTTCCAGTGCTTGCAAGAGCGAGCCAAAGTTTGCTCCCTGATGTTGCTCGGGCGTCAACGCGTTCATATCGCTGAGGGTGTCGACGATGTGCGCGATGGTGTTGCGGATCTTGGCAAAGAGATCGAGCTCTTCACGGATGCCCTGAAGATACTCGCCGCTCACTTCCTTCATCTCGGCATCGAGCTCTTCCCTTTGCTGCTCCCAGAACTTAATGTAGCGCAAGCGATCAATGGCATGGTGAATCTTTGCGTCTTCGAGCACGATTGGGAATACACGGTCACGGATGTCGCCGCGTTCGGCGATCTCGGTCATCTCGAACATACAGCTTTTGGACTCCAGGTAGTTCTTCGATAGCACGACGACGATGCCTTTGCCGCGACCGATGCGCCGCATGAAATCACGGATGGAATCTTTGTACTGCATATTGTTTTTGTCGCGGACGAGAACGATATCACGCCCCTTAAAGGCTGTCTGGAGTTGGTCAACGATGGCCGTGCTCTCTTCTGTCCACGCATAAGAGACGAAGACTTCCTTGCGCGGCGCGGGCTCCACAGGCGGGCCGGTCTCGTGACGAAAGCCGAGCGGCTGGCCCGCGAATTCCCGGAATGAACGAGCCGCCGAAGGCAGCACGTCTCGGATCAGGTAGCCGGCGTCAACGAGCTTCCGACTGACACGGCATTGGATTTTGTCGCCCTGCGCCGCAAAGTCCTTCAGCTCACTCAGCGGGTAGGCGAACGGCTCGTCGCGCGTCTGGCAGACCTCACAGTTGCAGGGTAAGAACTTGTCGTATTTCAGGCGGCGGAAAGCGGCGTGAATCCGCTCCAATTGATCATCCACAATCGCCAGTAAGCCGCGCGAGTCCGCGCCATTGACCCGCACAGTGATCTTGCGCCGCGGGTAGTCTTCGATTACCTCGGCGCGCGCGCCTTCACGTGCCAGGATGACTCCAGACTTCCAGACGAGGCTCTGGTCGGCGATCAGGTGATTGACCGCCACGATGAAGCGGGTGAGGATGCCCTTCGGCATGAAGTCGTAATCGTAGCGCACAACCAGCCCGTCCCGGTTATCCCATTCGTAAGCCGAGCGGGTCGGCGAGAGCAGTTGCGGGGCGATGTAGGCTTCGGTGTCCGGTAACTGGTAACAGAGCTGAAAGCGCATCATCAGGCGCAACAGCTCGTCCCGCATGGAGGCGTACTGTTCGTCAGACCATATCCTCGCCAGATCATCCGGGCCGAACCGCCCGCGGTTGTTCAGCACCGTGCGGTCGTCGAGCACGCTGTACACGGCATCCGTGCCCCACTTCGGCTTGAGGATGATGGTATTCTTCAGCACCGGGTCGTCCTGGAAGTGCAGGCAGATGCCGAGGTCGTGCAGGTAGCCGCTCAGTTGCAGCTTGTCGTCGCGCCTCTTGAAGCCGTTCTCCTGACAGATCGCCAGGTACTCGTCGAGACTGATGTAGTTGCGCGGGTCGTTTTCCAAAGCGGTTCGGACTTGCGCCCAGGTCTTAGGCAGCGGCGTGCCGATGTGCGACAGGCGTTCCAGCTCTTGTCGGATTGCACGCTCAAGTTCAACGAGGCCGCGTTTGGTCGCCAGGTTGGTGCGGAAGGCATCGCGCAAGTTCGGGAAGCGGGCGCGCAGGTTCCCGATGTCTATGTCGCGCTGGCGGTCCTGCTTTTCGTTCTGAACGATCAGCAGCGGGCTGCGGTCGCTGAGCAGCTCGACCGCGTGCAACCAGTAATTGAAGTCTGTGTCTTCCTTGCGGTCGTCCGCCACCAGGACGTAAAGCGAGCGGCGGGTGAGGAAGAACTGGTGGGTAGAGTGATAAATCTCCTGCCCGCCGAAATCCCAGATGTTGACCTTGAAGTCCGTCTGGTGCAGTTCCTCTCCGGCATCTCGCTTGACGCGGATGGCGGCTGGGAAGCTCCAGCGGATCACGTCAATGCCTTCGGTCGAAGGCTCCTGCGACTCCAGTTGGTAGTCGGGGTTCTTGATCTTCTTGGCAATCGTCGTCTTTCCGGCGCCGGCCTCTCCCAAGATGATCAGCTTCGCTTCGCACAGGTAATCGATGCCGGTTTCTTGCTGCTGACGCCAATAGTTCTTGATTGCCTCAACGCCTTTGTTAACAACCTCCAGCGGCGGTGTCTCGATAGGCTGGCCGGATACGCTGAAGTGCTCAAGCTTTTGCAGTTGTAGAATTTTGGCAGGAACTTGCTTGATGGAGCTTCTGCTATCTTTGAAACGGAAAAGGCTCAGGCCGCGCAAGTTCCTTATTTGAAACACGACTTCTGGAATCTCCGTGAATCGGTTATTGCTCAGATCGATTGATTCGAGTTCAGATAGATTTGCTAACGAAGCTGGAAGAGTTCTGAGATCATTCCTCGAAAGACCGAGGTAACGGAGATGACGAAGCTCCCCTAACCAATCAGGAACTTCCCCAATTCCTGCTTCTGAAATAGAGAGCTCTTGCAGGCTCTTCAAGTTGCGGATTCCGGCAGGCATATCTTTAAGTGCGACCTTGTAGAACCCCAAGGTTTCAAGGAGGTGAAACTGGCCGAGATGATCGATGAGGTCAAGTATTTCTCGCGCTGGTCTATAGATCTTGCCCTCCAAGAAATTGTATGGAATGAGAGAAAGATTGCGCAGATTTGGCAGGAGAGCCAGCTCCCGTTGAAGCTGTGGCTCAATAGCTAGAGATGGCTTGTCATCAATACCTATCCAAATCCAGGTCACATTCTGGCGTGACAAATTTTTTCGGCATCGCAGGTAGCCGTTCCAGTCCAAGGCCAGCCCTGGAATATCAGGAACTTTCTCAATAGGGTTCCCGATAAGATTCAATTGCTTTAAATTCGCCAGCTCGCGAATCCGCTCCGGCACCTCGCGGATGTTCTGACCATATAGACTCAGAGTCTCCAGATGATGAAGATCAAAAATCTCATCGGGAATCTCCTCCAATTTGCCTCCCAACCAATAGTCTGCAAGTTCGAGCTCCTTACTTTGCTCTCGTCGGGCGCGCTCGATAATCTCGCGAGCTTTTTCCTGAATCGATTGTGTGTCTGCCATAAGCTTTCAACCTATGTGCCGGGTAAGCTATATCACTTCCGAATGGCGAAGTCTAGCAGGCGGCTCTCAGTCATAATCGTGCTATACTGGGTTGGGTAAACAGGAACTAAAGCCGTTAGCTTATGCTGTTGAAACTGAAAATCTCCGGCGCATTATTGCTGATCCTGGCGTTAGCCGGCGTGGCGCGCGCCGCAGACAAACAGCCGGCAATTAAGCTGAAGGGCATCGCCCTCAAGCACCTCGACGTGACCAGTCTGGTCGCCGACACGATGGTGACGATTGAGATAGAAAATCCCGGCCAGGCATTCATCATCAAAGGGGCGAGCTACCGGCTCAAGCTGAACGATCACGACGCCGCCGAAGGCCATCACGACGAAGCCATCAACGTGCCCGCCGAATCTTCTGTCACCGTAGACCTGCCGCTGACGGTGAATCTGGCGGCGCTGCCCGGCGTCACCTGGCGCACGATTGCCGATGGGCTGAATTTGAATTATGAGCTGGCCGTCGAATTCGATGTGCCGCTGCTGGGCCTCTTCACACGCAAGATGCAGACGTCGTTCAGCGGCACCTTGCCTATTGGCGACATGGCTCTGGGGCTGCCGGGCAAGCTGAAAGAGAAACTCTTCGGCAAGCCATGAGCGATACCACGGCGCTTACATCGCTGCTGTTTGAAAAGATCGAGCAGCAGTTCGAGCTGGCCATCGCTCTGGTAGCCATCGTCCCCGCCGATCAGCTCGAATGGCAGCCGGCGGCCAACACCTTTCGCTTGAATCAACTGCTCGGTCATCTGCTCGAAGCCGCCGCCGGGTTCTGTGCCGCGCTTTACCGTTTCAAGCCGCAGGAGCTTGCCGGTTTCGAGCGACTGCGCGGCCTGCCGGTCAATCATCGCTGCGGTGTCGAAGAAGCCGCCGCGCGCTTGAGCGATTACCTGGCGCATCTCCGCGAAGGCTTCGCCACACTCGATGATGCAGACCTGGCGCGCCGCTGGCCTACAGTTTTTGTTCCAGCGGGCGAGGCCGCGCTGACGATTCTGCTCACCAACCTTGAGCACTTCATCAATCACAAGCACCAGCTCTTCTTCTACCTCAAGCTGTTGGGCGTTGCGGTCACGACAGCGCAGCTCTACGAAATCAAAACGCCGCCGGCCACCTGATCGGCAGCCGACGGCGCGAATCGTCTGGATGTGGCGCAAGCTAACAGCTTGCGCCACACTGCGCGCTTACCGTTTGGCCATCGCTTGCAATCCACCGTTGCTAGCGGCTTTGTCGTCCGTGCCGTCGCCGACCTGCAAGCGCTCGCGGAAGAGGTTCAACAACAGCAGCGTGCCGATGTTGCCTGTGCCATCGCTGTCGCCGCCCGACGCCAGCACGTCCGGCGTGATGCGCACACCCTTTTCGCCGATGACTCTTAAGGCTTCGACCATCGCCACGCCCTGCGGGCCGATGGCGTTCACCTGCTCGGCGTAAGCGACGCCCTGCGCTTCACCCATCAGCCGCACCTTTTCGGCCTCGGCGCGGCCCGTCGCCAGAATGTAATGCGCCTCGCCATCGGCTTCGGCCTTGCGCTGCTCGGCGCGCTTGCCACTGATTTCGACGCCGACGGTTGCCGCCATCAGGTCGCGCTGATTGTCGGCGTGCGCCTTGGTCTTTTCCAGTTGAATGCGCCTGTCTTCGGCCTCGCGCTGGGCATTGAACATGCTCTGCTTCTGCTCGGCCAGAATCTTCTCGGTCTGCGTCTTCATCAACTCTTCGGGCAAGCGGATGTGGCAAATCAAAACGTTCACCACGTCAACGTGATACTTCAACAGGTGGGCGCGGACGCGAGCCTCGGCGCGCTCCTGCTCTTCGTGGCGGTTTTGCAGATAGGCCATCGCCGAAGACTCGGACGCCTGGTTACGGAAGATCGAATCGATCAGCGGGTGCATGACGTTCTGAATCAGCTTTTCGATTGAGCCGATCTTGGCGACCATGAAGGGCGCGTCTTCGGGCTTGACGCGGAAGACGACGCGCACTTCGAGCTGCATCGTAAAGCCGTCCTTCGAGATCACCTCGAACGGGTTGAAGGTGTTGGTCATTTCGCCCGCCGTCCACTCGACGGTCTGGTTGGTGGTCGGGATGACGATGGGCGTCACCGCCAGCGTGTTGACGTAGTAGCGGCCCGGCCCGACGACCGATTCCTGAATGCCGCGATAGCCGTCCGGTACGACGTAGGCTTCGTGCGCGCCTTGATCGAGACGCCGATCCGCCGGGTCTACAGCTGCCAACTCCTGCTTGATCTCTGCAACCGTGCGGTCTTCATCGTCGAGCTTGTCGAGACGCGCTGCCGCCTGATTGATGTGCTCGGCCTCTTCGCGCTCCAATCGCTCACGAATCTTAGCGGCCATGGCGCGGCGCACGTCTTCGCCGGGATCTTTGCCGACGTTCGAGACGATGACGGCGACTTCGCCGGGTTTCACTTCCTTGGCCGTCTCAGGAATGACTTTGAACTGCATCGGGTTGATGTAGTAAGTGCCGGGCAGCAGGATGTCTTTCTGCGGGCCGCGCTGGCCGCCGGCATTGATGAACTGGTTGCCGTCCTGGAAATTGTCGTGGCCTTCGACCGGCGCGGCGACGTAATCGCGCGGGTTGAGCGGCGCGCCGTCCAGGGCTTCGACCAGGCCGATCTGGTTTTCGCTGATCACCGTCGCGTCATAGAGGCGGATGAAGAACAGGCCGAGCTTGCGCTCCTGCCCGCCTTCGAGCGGCACCGAGTCGGTGAGAATGCGGTAGGTGCCGGGCGTGAGGATTTCGACCTGCGGGCCTTTGTGGCCGCCGGAAGCGATGTACAGCTCGGCGTCCTGAAAGTTGCGGTGGCCCTTGATCGCCTTGCCGAGCAGCCGGCCTCCATCGAGCGGCGCGCCGTCGGCAGTCGTGACGATGCCGACCTTGCCCTGCGGGATGACGGTCGCTTTGGCGACCGAGACGCGGAACAGGTAAGGGTGAATCGGCCACAGGCCCGGCGGCAGCGTGCGCAGTTGGATGCCTTTGACGCCGCCCTGTTTGATGAAGGCAATCGGGTCCTGAAAGTTGTTGTGCGCGTTCTGCGCCCGGTCAGGCGCGAAAATTCTACCGGGCGGGTTCGGCTCGCCGTCAACGGCTTCGATGATACCCATCTCGTCGGAGCCGATCTCGATCAGCGGCACTTTGCGCACGACCTTCTCGAAAGGCCACTTGATCAGGTGCAGGCCGGGCTTGAGCACATCGGCCTGAATGCCGACCTCGCCTTCGGTGGCGACGACGCGACCGGGCGGCATGCGCCGGCCAAAGTAGCGGCGCTCTTTGATGGCGATCTCGCGGGCGCCGACGTTGACGAAGATGCGCCGCAAGATGGTCAGCAGGATGATGAAGGCGATGACGCCGAGGATGATCCAGGGCAGAAGGTTTGCGTCAATTTTCATAATCGAACCTCACAAGCTGGCAAAGTGTTTATGTGGTTCCGGCTACTTTGCGGAAGCGGCCGCAGCCAGCTCGCGGCGCGCTTCCGCCAGTCTCTGTTTCAAAGTGAAGCCGTCGCCGCCGCGCTGCGCCTCGGTGTTGAGCAGCCAGAACTGGCTTTCAAGCAGCGCGAGCAATTCGTCCGCCGAAAAGCCGGCGAGCCGGCCATTCTGGAATGCCTCGATGGCCAGATTCACCGCCCGGCGATAGGTCCTGGCATCATCGGCGAGCCCGGCGATGTGCAGCATGTCAACGGTCGAGCGACGATCCGGCGCCGCTTGCCACGCCTTGATGACCTGCTCGGCCAAGCGGACGTTGGCGCGCAGATCGTCGCTTCTTGCGAGTTGTCGGACGAGCGTGGCGATACGCTCCTGACGCTCGCAGACATCGATCAGCGTGTTCAATACGTCCTGATAAAGTTGCGCCTCGTGGCGCGCTTCCCGCAGGGTGTTCAAGTCGCCTTGCCGTGCGCGCTCAATCAATGAAGCGTCGGGCGCAGGCGGCGGCGCCGGTGAATCGGTCTCATTCGACTCGTCGGCAAAGAGCAGCACCGGCTGGCGCGGCAGTTCGGCTTGCGCCGCGCGGCCCGGCAGCGCGCGGCCCTGGCGGTAGACCGCGAAGGCTAGCGCCGCCGCTCCCGCAAAGGCAATCACAAAAATAATCAGAATGAAAAACATGGTGTTGCACCCTGAGCGGCACCGGCGCGGGGGCAATCAGTGTAACTCGGCTGCGGTGCGCTTTCAGTGTGAGCGTGCAGGACGCGACGGTCAAGGATAATCTGACAAACGGCAGGAGCGACGCAAGGCAAAAGGCAAAAGGCAAAAGGCAAAAGTGGCGGAGCCGGATTGAAAAGATAGGCAAACGTGGGTGACGGGAGCGAACGATCCTATCTATTGACTCCTCTGCCGACCTTTTGCCTTTTGCCTTTTGCCTTTTGCCTTCTTTAGAAGCGCAGCTTCAGGCCGAGCTGTGCCTGGCGCGGATCGCCAAACCCTGAGCGCACCGTGCCGTCAAAGTTGAACAACAGCGGGCGCGGCACAGAGATCAGGTTGGTGTTGTTGAACAGGTTGAAGACTTCGACAATCGGCTCAAGCTGGGCGTGCTCGCCGAGCTTAAATACACGGCTGAAGCGAAAGTCGAACGAGTAAAACTGATTGTGCTTGCGGATGGTGTTGCGCCCGATATCACTGCCTCCGACAAACGGGCGGTCGAGCGTGTTGCCATCGCCGTTGGCGTCGTTCGGCAGCAATATGGAATCGGGCTGCGCCGAGCGCGCCTGGAAGATCGCCGTCAGGATGAAGTGATACGGGATATCGAACACCCCGAAGGCGTTGAAGCGGTGGCGCTGGTCGCGGTCCGAAAAGCCGTACTCCGGCTTGAAATTGGTCACGTCGGCGTAGCGGAACGTGAACGGGTCGCGCTCGTTGTCGTCGTTCGAATAGTCCCAGCTCAGCACATAATTGACCTGGAACTGAAAGCGGTTGCTGAAGCGTTTGTTGGCCGAAAAGACGAAGCCGCGGTAGAGCGAGCGGCCCGACGAATCTGTGTCTTTGAGCGCGCCGATGCCCGAACCGTCTGCCTTGGCGAACGGCTGCGGGCCGTCAAACAGCCTGCGCCCATCCGCTGCCGTGTGGCCGATGAAGGCCGGGATGTTGCGGTTGATGAAGGTCGTCAGATGGACCGAGTTCGCGTAGTTGAAGCCGAACGTCAGCGTCAGGTCTTTGGCGACCTCGTGCTCGATTGAAGCGCCCCATTGCAGCGTCCGCGGGTTGCGGAAGTTCTGGTCGAACACGGTCACGTCCGGGTTGAATGGCGAGAAGAACGCCGTGTTCGTATAGATGCCGAGGTTCGCCGGCGGCGTCGGCAAGAAAGGCAGGCCGCAGCACGTGAAGATGTTGCCGGCAATCGAGCCGTCCGTGTTGCGCGCGCCCGCAAGCACCAGTCCAGGTATGCGCGCGTAGAAGATGCCGGCGTTCAGACGAATCACCGTCTTGCCGCTGCCGGTCGGGTCCCAAGAGACGCCCAACCTTGGCTGCCAGCCGCGCTTCTCTGAAGGAATCGTGCCGTCGGAAGGGAAGCCCGCCGTGCCGACAAACTGGCCATAGCGGCGCTGGTCTAACGGCAGGATCGGCTGGTCTTCGATCTGCGCGTAGTAGCGCAGGCCGTAGCTGATGGAGAGGTTCGAGCGCGGCTGCCACTTGTCCTGCACGTAGAATTCCGGCTCGATCTGCGTGAACGCTTGCGTGCCCGCCTCTTCGACGGTGCGCCCGCCTAAGGGGGCGAATTGTAAGTAGAGCAACAGGTCGCTTGAGTTCGCCGGGTTGTTCAGGTAGTTCTGAAATCCCTGCACCGAGCCGAAGATGTAGCGCCCGCGGCCAAAACCGATAAAGGTCTGGCTGGTGTGCGTGCGGTTGAAATCGAAACCGAACTTGAACGAGTGCGCGCCGCGCAGCACAGAGAAGTTGTCTGTGAACTGCAAACGCGTGTCGGTTTCGGGCACAGGCAAAAAGAACGGGCGACCGAATCGGAAGGCGGTGAACTCGCCGGTCACCGGGTCGTTGCCGGCGATGGCGACGTCGGGCAGGTCCGGCCCGTCGTAAAAGCGCGGGCGGTTTTCGCGCGCGTACTGGAAGCGGAACTCGTTCAACAGCGACGGCGAGAAGGTCGTCACCAGTTGCGAGATGAAAGCGTTCGAGTTGTCGGTCTCGCGGCCGTTGGCGCTCGTCCCCCAGGTCGGCACGTCGAAGGTGCCGTTGACCTGCTCGGCGCGGCTGTAGTTGTGGCGCACGGTCAGCAAATTCTTGGCGTTGACGTTCCAGTCCAGCTTGCCGATCAGGGCGTTGGCGTCGTTGGTGCGCTCGATGACGCCTTGCTCGTTCGGGTCATTGAAGCGCGTCGCGAAGATGTTGGCCAGCACCGGGTCAATGCGGTTCGGCTTTTTGCTGTTGCCGGCGTTCTGGTCATAGGCGACGAAGAAGAAGGCGCGGTCGCGTTTGATGGGGCCGCCGAAGCTGCCGCCAAACTGGTACTGGCGAAAGTCGTCCGTCGGTAACTGCGCTTTCACGGCGTCGGGGTTCTGCGCGGTTAGCTTTTCGGCGCGGTAGAAGCCGAAGCCCGAGCCGTGAAAGGCGTTGGTGCCCGACTTGGTGACGACGTTGATGAAGCCGCCCGACGAGCGGCCAAATTCCGCTGAGCCGCCGTCGGAGACGACTTGAAATTCTTTGACGGCTTCGAGCGAGATGGTGAACTGCGGGCGCTGGCCGCCGCGCTGTTCGCCGAAGAAGGGATTGTTGGCGTCCGAGCCGTCAATCGAGATGTTGTTCTGAATGCCCTTCTGGCCGTTGATGGTGATCTCTGCGCCGTCCGGGCCTTGCACGATAGAGACGGTCGGCGCCAGCTTGATGAAGCCTGTGAAGTCGCGCCCATTGATCGGCAGGTTCTCGACCGAGCGCTTGTCGACGAGCGTCGATTGCTCGGCGCGCGTCGTCTCGACGATGGGCGCTTCGCTGGTGACGGTGACCGATTCGCTGGTGCCCGCCGGTTGCATTGTCAGGTTGAAGTTGAGCGTCTGGCCGACGGCCAATTCGATGTTCTCGCGGACGACACGGGTGAAGCCCTGCTTCTGCGCGTCGAGGCTGTAGGTGCCGAGCGGCAGCAGCACGGCGCGGAAGCGACCGTTGTCGTCGGTCGTCGCCGTGCGCTCAAAGCCTGTGTCTTTATTCTTGACGGTGACCGTGGCGCCGGCGACGACGGCGGTGTTCTGGTCATAGACGATGCCTTCGATGACACCGGTTGTGGCTTGCGATTGCGCCCGCGCCGTCATGGGCAGGAGCAGCGCCAGCAGCGCCAGGGCCAGTGGCAATGCCGGGTGGCGAAGCATACGTAAAGCGCGTTTGGTTCTCATGGGACTCTCCTTGTGTTGACCTGATAGGGTGTTGAGCGGCACACGACTCTGTGGCAGGCTTCTTGCTCCCTACGCCCGCCCGCTTGTTCGTTTTTATTCAATTGGAAAATAGCGCAGATCAGAACCCGGCTGATTGAGTGGGCATTCGCGGTTATATGCCACCGCGCCGAAAAATTCAAGCGGTTGTAACTCTGAGTCATGCCCAGCGAAAATAAAAAGTAGCCATTTGAAGTCTACTTTTGGCTCATCGGAACAGTTTTTCAGGCACGACTATGAAGCCGTTGAAAACGGCGGAATGGACAACATCACCTTATGAAAGGAATCATCAGTGATGTTGAATTCAAGCGGGCTGCATTTTCAGGTGTGGTCTGGAACTCAGCGCCTTCTGCGAAGGCTACCGGGCGTGGTTTTCAATAGCTGTCATTTTCGTGGAACGATTCGTGTCGGAAAGCGGTTGTTGTTTGCGTAGTAGCGGACCCCCCTCTGAGGCGGCAACCGCCGGCCGGTCATGACTAATTGGGTTCTCTCTACCGGGGCTCGCCGACATACTTTCTGTAGGCGCTGATCCAATCCGTTGCGATCTCTTGCTGCGCTTGTTCAAGGCGCAAGCTCCCACTGCAAACCAGCTTACGCAACCTCTGCTCAAGCGTGTTTTTTCTATGCCAGCCCCATTCGCCCGAAAGCGGCTGCGGCCAGAGATTCTCTATCGAATTCGTCCCCCCCAGCTTCACCGGCACCAGGTGATCAACATTATATCCGACCTCGTACCGACTCACGCGATACCGGCTATACACCCGATGCTTCAAGACGGTCGGCACATTGCTGTCGGGATTCTCGTATTCAACCTTACAAATATCGGCTGCCGTCACTTCGGCGGCGTCGCCAGGGGTCAGCCCGTGGTCGGGCAGGGCGCGCCGCCCGTCTTGCGCCAGCGCCACGGGGCAGAACGAGAAGCCCAGAAGCAAACAAAACATTTTGACACTCATTAAGCCGGACATGGTGTCAGCCTCATCCGTTGCCCCGGCGCGGCGACCACGCCGGGGCGTTCCACTCATCGAAGCGTCACCACAAAGCAGCGTCGCCATAACTGTCGCACCCCGGCTTGCCGTTGCATGGCGTAACGCTGCCGGCGGTGCCGACTCGGAGTCGGGCGCTGAACATGATCGCCGCTGCCGGATTGGCCGCCTTCGACCGACTAGCGATAGACATAAGAAGACATCTTCTTCTGATGCCATTCAATGCTATCGATATTCAAGGGGTCCGATGCCAGTATCTCTTCGGCCCACTGGTCGGTGCTGAAGGCCGGGCTCACGTCTATACGGTAGACGATCTTTCCCAGGGGATGTTTTGGGTCTTCCAGGTTGAGCGTGCGGACCTCGACCTTCAGATGATTCCTCTCGAACATCTCTCTGAGCGCCTGGTCTGTCGCGTCGACGTGGTGCGTCTTCACCCTCAGCTCCATGGCCCGCAGCGCCTGCTCCGATTCAAAATGCTCAAGCAGCTGAAGCAGGAGGAAGACGAACAGGCTCAGCCCAATGGCGAGGTCCCAGTGGCCGACGCCCGCGGCCAGGCCGATGCCCAGGTTGATCAGCAACACGGTGATCTCTTTCGGGTCGCGAATGTTGGTGCGAAAGCGAACCAGCGACGCCGCCGCGAATATCCCGAAGGCGCGCACCGCATTGTCTGCGACAATCATCATGAGCGCCGCCGCCACCACGGCGAGCAGGATGTGGGTTTGTGTTACGTACGGGTCGCGGTGGGAAATGGGTAGCGCGCGGCGCGGGCGGAACGCCAGCAAGGTGGCGAGCAAGGCGGCGAGCGCCAGCCGGAAGCTCATCGTCATGACCTTTTGAACCCAGCCGACGACTTGAACCTCCTCTGACTTGCCTTCAAACATATTCGATAAGAGGGAGCTGTGGTCCTGGCCCAGCAACCGGCTAGGGACGAGCAGCGCTAAGATCAGACCGATCAGGCAGACGCCCAGGCGCAGCGCCGGGTGGTGGAAGAGTCGCGAGAACCGGCTCGGCCCGCGCGGCCTGGTCGAAGGGGTGGCTGCCGGAACGGTCCCGCCAGGGCCGCCGTTCCGGCGTGTCTCAATCGCGGCTGAAGTCAGCCGGTTGTGCCTTACCATTCCTGCGGCATTGTGATCACCGTTGGACATAGCGCCCCTCCGTTTTGCCTTGATTTACTCGCCCTGACCGGCAACACCCTTAGAAGTATTTTGAAAAGCTGACGGCGAAGGTTTGGCCTTGACCGCGGTTGCGGACATAGACCTCTTTGCCGTAGCGGAACAAGAGATTGGCCTTCCACGGCGAGACGGTCACGCCGACCTCTGGCCCGACGGCGAAGACCTGGTCGCGCGGGTTGTCGGTACGCACGGGGATGTTCGGGCCACTGTCCCTGGCGAGCTGCCACTGGAGGTAGCCGACGACCCCCAGACGCAGAAAGGTCTTTGCCTCTTTGCCCACAGGGACGACAGAGCCAACGCCATACTCCACGTTCAGGCTGTTCCCCACCCGGACATCCTGATGGCGCTTCTTCTGGTGCAGCTCGAGGATGGCGTTCAAAGAAAAGGAGGTTGATTTCTTCTCATTTAAATAGACGGTGGCGGCTGCCGTGATGTCATGCCCCCAGTAATCCGAGGTGACACGGTTTGCCCCCGTCGGGGCGAAGAACCCATAGGCCACCCGCAGGTCGGCGGTCAGCAGGTGCCATCCAATATTGAAGGGCTCGATATAAATATCCGACAGCGCCGGGGCCACCGAGCGCGCGCCGGGGCGGCTCATCGCAATCGCGCCGTCAGCCATCGGGACGTCCAGCTTGACGCCATAGCTGCCGCCGAAAATCTTGAAGCCGGTCGTGTAGGCGAAGATGTTCTGATCGACGGCGAGGCCGGGAGTGCGCAGGCCGGCAAGCTCCTGGCCGCCCGCGTCAACGAGCTGGCCGCCGGTGTTAAGCGTGAAGATGTTGGTATAGCTCAAGCCCGGGCGTGGCTGCACGCCTGAGTTGAGACCGGTGGTCCCGAGGATGTACTGCCCGCGGTTCTGAGCCGCGGCAGTCGACAGCATCAGCAGCATCACCGCAATGACGCAGCCGCCGAGATTGAGCGCCCTGCCTGTTACATATCTCATGGCCTCTCCTCTGTTTCCTTGCTGCGGGCCCGCAACGGTCTACAGCGTCGTGAGCTGAAGCGGCTTGCGGCGGTCGCCCGCGCGGCCCGCAAACCGTCCGGTGGCGTTCAAGCGTCCTCTTATATTCAAGCGTCCGGAGTGATAGAGGAGTTAGGCAGTTGGAATCTGCAATCCCCACCAGGGGAAGGTAGGCAGTCGGCAGATTCTTCCACGCTCAACTGCATAACTCCTGAAGAAAGTCTAAAGAGGCCCTGATCGAAGAGATACTGTCAGTATTCACAGGGGTCGGTGAAAAAACTGACAGCCGCGCCGCGAGGCGCATGCTTGCCGCTTGCGTCACGGGGCGATGCGCGCGCCGCGACGTGGTGCCTGGCTGATTGCAACCCTGTCACTTGTTTCTTCGCAATCCTGTCACTTGTAACAGTATTCACCCCCCGAGGCCGGTCTTAGAATTTTTCTAGGATGGCCAAGCAAGCGCCATCTGAACGGCACTGATTTGACCTGGAGATCAGTGCGAGGGTTGCGAGGCAAAGCTCGGTGAACCGTACCGGGATTGGAAGATCTGGAAGAAAGGAAAAAGGGTTACTCATATGATCGAAAAGACAAGACACACATTCTTCTACACGATGCTCCTGGGCATCTTGTTGGCGGTTTCCGCCCAAGTCGTTTTCGGGCAGGATGACCAAGCCAACGCAGTGCGCCCACGCAGGGTGACAAAGGGCACCAGCGTCCGCGCCATTCCCAATGGCCAATCGGTCAGGATCAAGGGCAATGTGACTAAGGCGAGCGAAAACACCATCACCGTCTGTGACATGGCCGGGGCCGAAACCGTCGTGCATATCGACAACGCGACCGACATCACGACGCACCGCAGAGGCGTCTTCCGCGGCGCCAAGACCCACAACCAGGGCGCGCTGCTGATCGGCCTGACGCTGGAAGTTAAAGGAAAAGGCAACGAGGCGGGCGAACTGGTCGCCAAGTGGATCCGCTTCCATGACACCGCCCTCAAAGCCGCGATGGCCGTTGACGCCCGCGCCGTCCCTATAGAGAAAGAACAGGACCGCATGGCGGGGCAGTTAGACGAGACGACCACCGTCGCAACCGGCGCGAGGGACGCCGCGAAGGCGGCGCAGGACAGTGCCGATAAGGCGCAGTCCAGTGCGGATCAGGCGCAGAGCACGGCTGACGCGGCCAAGACCGATGCCGCCTCGGCGCGTCAAATCGCCGTCAGCGCCCACGAGAAGATCGCGGCGATTGACGATTTTGACACCGCCGAAGCGCTGACCGTGACTTTCAAGGCCGGCAGCGCCGTGCTGACCAAGGAGGCCAAGGCCCAGCTCGACGAGTTTGCGTCGAAGGTGCTTGCCTCCAGAGGCTACGTCGTCGAAGTGGCTGCCTTTGCTTCTGCCGAAGGCGCGACGTCGGCCAACTACCGGCTGAGTGAGGCGCGTGCCGAGGCCGTCAGAAACTATCTGATTGCCAAAGGCAGCGTCGCGCCGCGTCGCATTGTCGACCCGTATGGCGGCGGCGAGACGAACCCCATCGCCGACAACAAGACGCGCGCCGGACGCATGCAGAACCGCCGCGCCGAAGTGAAGCTGCTCGTCAGCAAGGGGCTGGCCGCCAAGGAGCCGGTCTCAGCCTCTAGCAAGTGAGGTGGGCTGTTGGGCGACCAGGAGATCGGGTGCCCTGGGCCATAGGAATGATCCCGATCTTAACCATTGACGTAAAGCCCGCATGTCAATGGCCGTCCCGTGCATGCTTGACGTCGCTCCCCCAGGAGATCGAGTACTGACCCCCTTCAGTACCCGGTCTCCTCTAATGCACAGCGCAACGACGCTGCTGCTCCGATTGCCCGGACGCGACGGATCGCTAGCCCAGCAGAAATGACAATCACGGAAATGAACCGACCGTGACCATTCGCGCAACGACACGGGCGGAGGTGCCGGAACCGCTAGCCGATGACTTCGAGCTGCCGGCGCCGCCTTCGCCCGGAGGTGCCCCATGCTGAAAAAGAGACACGTCCTCACATGCCCGGTGGTGTACGACAGCCTGCCCTTGCCGCAGGCGCCGGTTGCCGCACACTTGCTTACCCCCGACGACCTGCGCCATCAAGTGCAGAGCGCTTTCTCAACGCTCGACGAAGCCACCCGCCAGGTGTGGCGGCGGCGATTGCTGAACGGATTGGCGCGGCACGGTGTGCAAGTCGGCTCGACACTATTCATCATCGGCATCGCCGCGGCCGGCTTTGACGATCTGACCCCATCCGACCTCGGCATGCTGCTGCGCTACATTCGCATCAACCGGCCCGCCGCCGTCAGGTCGTTGGCCGGGCCACTGGCCGAGCTGCTGGCGCTCAAGCAAGGGCCGGCGCTGACCACCCCCGGAAGTCGCGAAGCGGCGTAGGCCGCAGGGCCAGTCCCCTGGCCGAGCACGCGGCGCCACGCCCACGGCCCGCGCGCGACGGGCGGACGCCCGCCTTGTCGCCGCCGTCCCCTCTCACTCGTGCCGTCTGTCAATAGTGACAGTTCCACGCCTGCGCCAATCTCGATAGGCTCAATAGTAGGGCAGTCATTTCAGGAGGAGTTGGCCGGGCTAGGAAAGGTACGCGACAACGATGTGGGTATTCGAAGAACAGGACGAGATGCCGAGACGGGCAACCGTCACCTACACGCGGGCTGCCGCGAAACGCCTGCGAAGGGGAGAGCAGAGAATGAAGAGAGAGCAATTCTCGATGCCACCGCCATCCCTGTACTTGTCCCTGTCTGAGCCATACCATATCGGCTACGTCACGACGAACATAGATCGGGCCACGCAGGAATTTGCCGAACGCTACGGGGTCAGCAAGTTTCGCATCTCGCGCCGCACCTCATCGCTGCCCGGCATGCCGGCGATGTTGATGGACCAGGCGCATGCCTTTGCCGGGCCGCTACAGATCGAGTTGATTCATCCGCTGAGCGGCGACGACGACATCTACCGCGACTTGCTTCCCGCCGAAGGCTTCGCCATCCGCCACCACCATTTCGGATTCATGATGAACGGCGAAGCGGACATCCAGCGGATCGCCGCGGCGCTCGCCGCCAACGGCATCCCCATCGCCTTTGACGCCTTCATCCCGAACGTCGAGCGCGTGATCCTGGCCGACGCGCGGGCGGTGCTCGGCCACTATCTTGAATACACCTATCTCAAACCGAAAATCAGAGAGGGCTATTATGCGGACGTGCCGCACAATTGAAAAGCTTATCCGTGTCGCCGCCCTCGAAGCCTTCGGCGCTTTGAAAGCCGATGAGGCGAGGCGGCAAGCGCACGCAGACCAGCCAGGGGTTCGAGCTTTGACTGGTTCAGGTGGCCTAACGAAAGGAGGGGAAAATGAAGGTCAGTAACTCGAAGGAACTCTTCGTCCTGCTGCTTAGCGATTTGTGGCAGGGTGCGGAGAGGGCCAACCAGTTCTTCCAAGAACTAGTTCCCTTCGTCCAGGATCGGGACATCCAGGAGGCTCTCGAAGCGCGAGTCTTCCTATCCGACAAAATTACCGAGACGTTCAGCGCCAGCTTCAAGCTCATCGGCGAGAAGCCTGTGTTGCTCAACGGACGCATGTTGGAGATGTTTGTTGAAAACTTCCGCGCGCAACTCGGTGAGATACAGCCGGTAGACGCGAGGCATCTGTTCATCCTGGCCAGGACCAATGCTCTGTTACATCTTCGCATCGGTGAGTATATGGCGCTCATCGCGGCAGCCGATGCAACAGGCCATTATAGTGTTGGCGCACTGCTTGAGAGTTGCCTTGCAGAGAAATTCGCCTTCGCCGAGCGACTACGGCGTCTCACTCAGATACGCCGGGCAGTCATGAAGGCCACAGCTTAGCTGTGCCTCCAACGAACCCACCTGAGCCAGTCAACCGATTAGGTCGTGCCGTGCAATCCCCCACGGCGCGACCTAATCGGTTATCCGCGGCGTTTTAGATATCGCATCTCGCCTGCACACGGTCGCTTTTTCCTCGCCCTGTCAAAACTTCCAGTTATGCTCCGCCCGGCGACCGAATACCATAGTCATGAGTCAGAACAAAAGATGCCTTGATTGACAAGAGCGATCTTGCCAGGCGTCTGTCGATTGGCCTGAAACGAGACTTCAAGGAGGAAAATTACGTGAGAACGAAACATAGAGTAATACTGTTGTCGCTGGTGCTGTCGGCGATGCTTTCGTCGCTACTGACGCTCGCCGCACCGGCGTTCGCCACCAGTAAAGAGATCAGCTTCGAGTATCCAATAATGGTCGGCAATGTGGTGTTGAAACCCGGCCTCTACCACGTCGCTTGGACTGGGGACGGGCCTGTCGTAGAGGTCAGTTTCATTAAAGGAGGAAAGACCGTAGCCACAGCTCCGGCCCGGCTCGTTCTTGAAAAAAGTCCGGACCGCAAGATTGAGATGTCTAGCTTGCCCGACAACACAAGAGTCCTGAAGCGGCTGGTGTTCAGCAGCAAAGTGCTTGTCTTCGATTCAACGGGCGTACCGGACGCGTCATAAGAAATCCCCGTCCTTTAACGGCTGAAGAGCCAGCGAACGAAAAACCGACATCATCTCTCGTGCAACATCTGAGCGAGAGCTGGCGTCGGTTTTTTTCGTTCGCTGATCCCCGCACAAATGTGAGCGATTTAATCCCGCCCATCATCCCCGGTTATTTTCAGGCGCCGCCTGTCAGTTTTGACAGTTACGCGTCTTGCGCGATCACCTTACACTCATCCCCGATGATTTCGAGCCATCTAGCGGATGGCACCCAGGGAGGAAGTATGGAATTAGCTCGTCTATTGCGCAGTGTGTTATTAGCTGGCGGCACCTTTACGATCATTGCGCTGCTGGCATTCGCGGTGCAATCGGTCGCCGCACAGACCCAGGAACCGCAAAAGGCGAGCGAGGAAGTTCAACAACTAAAAGACCGGCTCAAGCAGTTGGAGCAAACCGTTCAGGAGTTAAAATCGCAATTATCCGAGATTGAGCAGCCACATATCGCCCCCGCCGTTGCCAGGCCCACTCCGCCGGTCACCCCGCCGGCAACCGAGCCGCCCCCGGCAAACAGCAATAACAGCAATAAAGGCCAGGATAAGGGAACGGAGAACAGCTTTCAGGTTTACGGATTCGCAATGCTCGACATGGGCTACGAGTTCAAACAGATCCATCCCGATTGGTTCGACACGCTTCGTATCACAAAGTTGCCATCCTTCAAAGATGAGTTCGCCCCCGATGGCAAGACCTATTTCGGCGTCAGGCAGAGTCGCCTGGGGGTCAAATCAACCACGGCGACCCCGCTGGGCGAGTTAAAGACGACCTTCGAGTTTGAGCTATTCGGCAGCGGCGTTGATGCGGGGCAAACGACCTTCCGCCTGCGCCACGCCTATGGCGAACTGGGGCACTTCGGCGCCGGTCAGTACTGGACCGTCTTCGGGGACACCGATGCTTACCCGAACTCGCTCGAATACTGGGGCCCGAACGGGTTGGTCTGGTTCCGCAACATACAGCTTCGTTGGATGCCGCTCAAAGGCAACAACTCCGTGACCCTCGCCCTCGAGCGTCCGGGTGCCAGCGGCGATCAGGGGGTGTTCGCAGACCGCATCGAGTTACAAGGCATCCGGCCCAAGTTCGACTTGCCCGATCTCACAGGTAACGTGCGCTTCACGCGCGACTGGGGACATGTGCAGTTGGCTGGAATCGTCAGAAGGATCAGATGGGTAGACATAACCAACGACCAGTTTGATTTCAGCGGCAGCGCCGTCGGCTGGGGAGTCTCTGTCAGCTCAGCCCCCAAATTTGGCAAGAACGACGTCGGCCGCTTCCAGGTTACTTATGGTGAAGGGATTGAAAACTACATGAATGACGCGCCGGTTGACATCGGTATCAAGCGGCTCAACCCGTTGGACCCAACGCGGCCTATTAAAGGCGTCGCCCTGCCGGTGTTTGGCCTATCAACGTTCCTGGATCACACCTGGAGCAAGCGCTTCAGCAGCGCCCTCGGCTATTCGATGATCAACATTGAGAACTCCGACGGGCAAGCGGCCAATGCCTATCATCGCGGTCACTATGCGCTCGGCAACCTGCTCTTCTACCCCTACGACAACGTCATGGTGGGCGGCGAGTTTCAGTATGGCCGGCGCGAAAACTTTAGCGACGGCTTCGCCGCGAACGATTACCGCATCCAGTTCTCGTTCAAATACAACTTTGCGAAAGCCTTCAGCTTTTGAAGCCAGCGAGTAAACGGCGAGCGACCTGTTGAGTCAATAGACAGGGCTCACGAGGCAGCATCATGTCAGCAACAAGAAGGCGCACAAACAGGCTTCTGGTGGCGTTGCTCATCGCGGTGAATTCCGCCTTTGCCCCGCTTTCCACGCCGGGGCAAAAAATCAACCCGGTCGCTCCCCGACGCGACCGGGTTGAGATGGCGGTGCGCGAGGCTTACGAAAAGTTCAAGAGCGATACGAGCGGCAAGAACGCCGACTACATCCCTTACCTCGCGCAGGTTGATTCCAGGCTGTTTGGCATCGCCGTGGTGACGACCGACAACCAGGTTTTCACGCTCGGCGACGTGAATTACGCCTTCCCCATCCAATCGATCTCGAAGGTCTTCACGCTTGCCCTGGCGATAGAAGAGCTCGGCTCTGACAAGGTCATTCATCGGGTCGGCTCTGAGCCGACGGGCCGCGCCTTCAACTCGGCGCTGGCCGTCGTCGACATGCCGACGCACATCGGCAATGCGCTGGTTAATGCCGGTGCCATCGCCACGACCAGTTTGATCTCCGGCAAGAACGCCGACGAGAAGTGGAACAAGATACTCGCCTTCTATTGCCGAGCCGCCGGCGACAACCTGTCGCTCATCGAGGATGTCTACAAGTCGGAAGCGGCGACCAACGCCGGCAGCAAGGCGCTGGCGATGCTGCTGGCCAAGTACGAGCGCATCTACGCCGATCCCTTCGAGTCGGTCGACGTGTACACCAGGCAATGCTCGGTCGGGGTGAACGCCGAGCAGTTGGCGCGCATGGGCGCGACGCTGGCGAACAACGGCGTCAATCCCAGGACGGGCGAGCAGGTAATCAAGCGCCAGGACATTCCCTACATTCTTTCGACGATGATGGGGCTTTATGACGCTTCAGGCGGCTGGACCTGGCGCCTCGGCTTGCCGGCCAAGAGCGGCGTCGGCGGCGGCATCGTCGCGGTGATCCCCGGCAAGGGCGCCATCGCCGGCTTCGCGCCGCGGCTGGACGAAGCCGGCAACAGCGTCAAAGCGCAGAAGGTCATTGAGTACATCGTCAGTAAGCTGGATTACAATGTGTTCTCTCCGCGTCCGGTGGGTATGAAAAGGACGGTTCAACCTTGACCCGTTACCAGTTCAGAGGACAAATCCCGATTCCGGGAATGAAGACTGAAATGGCAATCGATTGTCTGTCATTGCGCGAACCCTCGGGGCGGCATCAACGGTCGTTGCTCGGTGCCGCCTTTTTTTTCATATCGCCAATGATCCCCGCGCTCGGCCTGGCTCAGCCGGCGACCGCCGACCATCGAGCGCCCGTCGAAGCTGGCTGCGCGACCGAATCCGCGAACGACACAGCGTCCCTCACCGACAGCGAGTGCTTCGAGCTGTTGCAGCTCACTCGAAATCTCCAGGAACGCGTGACCACTTTAGAGTCGCGTCTTACTGGGGCTGTTCCCTCCACGGCTCCCGATGCCAAGCCAAAGGCCCCTGCGGGGGCATCGGGAGCCCCCACCGTCGCAGCCAGGCCGCAGATGAGGGCGTCGGAAAAAGCGCGCGCCAGTGGCGCCGCTCAACAAAATACTGACCGCACCGGAGCGATTTGCGATTGCGTTTGCCATACCCGATTGAAAACCGCTCTAGTCAATTCTTTCTGGTCTAGCTGTTAATTCTGACAGTTACTGACTCGGGTTGACACTCCATACAATGTAGCTGGGGCACAGTTAAACGGCCCCGGCAACGGCCTCGCCAGCAGAGTCGGGCGCAGCGTACAGCCGCCTTCGACGCCGAGCAGCGATGAGAACGGGCATCAGCCGTCGCCTAAGTCTCCAGGTGCCCCCCCGTTCTACGAGGATATGAAATGGACAGGTGGATAACGGTCGAGCCCTCGCTGGTCGAGAGCTAGACGAGAGGATACTATGCGACGCGCATTCGTTGTGGCGGCGATTTTAGTAATCGACATGATATTTCCGGGCAAAAACTGGCTGCGTGATTCCGCGCCGGCCACTTCGCCCGCGACCCGCGCAGCGCAACCATCAAGGCGCGTCACAGTGCCGCAGGATCGCGCATCCTTCGCCACGTTGAGGATGCGGCCCGGGCGGGCGGAGAAGCAGCCCGGCGGGAATCATAAGGAGGTTCAAGATGAAACGAGGAAGCACTCGATCAGGTTCTAGAGCATTCATCCGGTACTCGGTCGCAATTTTATGCGCAGCTTTGCTGACGCCGGGGCAAATCTGCTGCGCCAAGAGCGCGCCGCTGCCGGCGACCCCGGCGGTCAACGTGGCGACAAACGTGGCGACTCAGGACGCGGCACTGATTCCGCCCGACCAGCTCGATTCGCTGGTTGCCCCCATCGCGCTCTACCCCGACCCGCTGCTCAGCCAGACGCTCGTAGCCTCGACTTATCCGCTGGAAATCGTCCAGCTTCAGCAGTGGTTGGATAAAAACAAAGGGCTGAAGGAGAAGGCGCTGGCGGACGCGGCGGCGAAACAGCCCTGGGACCCCAGCATTCAGGCCATGGCGGTGCTGCCGGATGTCGTCAAGCGGCTGGCCGATGATCTTCAATGGACCACCGACCTCGGCAACGCCTTCCTCGCGCAGCAGAGCGACGTGATGGACGCCATTCAACGGATGCGCCAGAAGGCGCAGGGCACCGGCGCGCTGCAAACCACTCCGCAGCAGAAGGTCGAGACGCAGGTGGTTGAGAGCAAGTCGGTCATCGTCATCGAACAGTCGGACCCGCAGGTGGTCTATGTGCCGTCTTATGATCCGACCTACGTCTATGGCCCGCCGGTTTATCCCTACCCGCCGATCTACTACCCGTCATACCCCGCGGGCATCGTCGCCGCAAGCGCCATCTCGTTCGGCGTCGGCTGGGCGATGGGCGCGGCGTGGGGCGGCGGCGGTTGGGGATGGAACTGCGGCTGGGGCGGCAACAATATCAACATCAACAACAATAATAACTTCATCCGCAACAGCAACATCAACGGCGGCAACCGCAACAACATCGGCAATGGTAACCGATGGCAGCACAACCCGACACACCGCGGCGGCGCTCCCTACGCCAACCAGAGGGTGGCGAATCGCTATGGCGGCACGGCGCGCGGCGATTCGCTGAGCAATCGTCAGTCAAATGCGCGGCAGCAGATCGGGCGGCAAGGCGGCAACCTCAGCAGCTCACGCCCGGGCGTGAGCGACCGCAGCCGCCTCGGCGGAACAGATAACGGCCCGCGCTCTGGTATCGCAGGTGACCGCACAGACCGCAGTCGCGGCGGTGATCGCAGCAATGCTGGCGCAGGCGTCAGTGACCGCTCGCGCACAAGCGGGGCCGGTGATCGGTCGCGCACAAGCGGGGCCAGTGACCGTTCGCGCACGGCGGGCATGACTGACCGCAGCAGTTCAGGCCGTGGCAGTGACCGCCCCGGCGTGAGTGACCGCTCTTCCAGTAGTGGCGGTCTGGGTAGCCGATCCGGCGGTGGTGATCGCGTCGGCAGCCGTGACCTTTCGCGCAGCTCCGGCGGCGGCAGTCGCAGCGCCTTCGGCGGCGGCGGCGGCTTCAGCGGCTCAAGCGCGCGGGCCAGCAGCAGCCGCGGTTCTTCCAGCTTCGGCGGCTCGCGCGGCGGCGGCGGCATGTCGAGAGGTGGGGGTGGGTCCAGAGGCGGCGGCGGCGGCCGCAGGAGGTAACGAACATGAACCGGAGAACCAACATGAAATCGTCAACTCGGAATTCGGCTCTTTCAAGGCTCCTGTGGGCCGGAAGCCTGATCACCCTTCTGTGTCTGCTGGCGCTGGTCGCGGCGGGACAGACGGTTGCGAAGAAGGCGGCGGCGAAAGCCAGGACGTTTGCGACACCACAACAGGCCGCCGACGCGCTCATTGACGCGGCGGAAAAGTATGATGTCGCCGCACTCGAAGCGATTCTCGGCCCTGACGGCCATGACATTATCTCGACCGGCGAGGCGGCCCGCGACCGCGAACAGGCTACGGCTTTTGCGGCGCTGGCGCGCGAGCAGAAGAATGTGGTTGTGAATCGCCGTCTCCCAAACCGCGCGTTTCTCAACGTCGGCAAGGATAACTGGCCATTCCCTGTCCCCATCGTCAGACAGGCGGGCCATTGGTCTTTCGACTCGAAGGCAGGCCGCCAGGAAGTCCTCTACCGTCGCGTTGGCCGCAACGAGCTGGATGTCATTGAGATATGCCGCGGCTATGTCGAGGCGCAGCATGAATACGCGCTGAAGAAACGTGAAGGCTATGGCGTCAACGAATACGCGCAGCGCATCATCGCCACGCCCGGCAAACAGGACGGCCTGGCCTGGCAGAACGCCGATGGCACATGGGACGGCCCCGTAGGCGAGAATGCCGCCCGCGCCATTCAACAGGGCTACACGAACACGGGTCAGCCGCAGCCTTTCCACGGCTACATGTTCAAGGTGCTTAAAGGGCAGGGGCCTGCTGCGCCGATGGGGCGAATGGATTTTGTCGTCAAAGGCGTCATGATCGGCGGATTCGCGCTGGTGGCCGCGCCCGCCCAGTATGGCGTCACCGGCGTCAAGACCTTCATGGTCAGTCACGACGGCGTCGTCTATGAGAAGGACTTCGGGCCGAATACCGCAACCGCCTTCAAGCAGATGGAACTCTTCAACCCGGACAAGACATGGAGTCCTGTCAAAGAGCCGTAGCCGACGCGCCTGCCCTGCGAAGGAGATTGGTTCATCGCAAATCCAGCTCCGCTCGCGATGAGGAAATGCTGACCAGAACCGGAATTTCAGAATGTGACGCGCGCCACTAAGCACGTTTCTGAAAAAGGAGGGAGTGACATGTCTAAAGAAGTCGAGATGCTTAATGATGAGCCCAGCGCAAGCGAGCGCTTAGAGGAAGCCGATCAGCAAGATCCGCTTAGCCGCTCGGACCAGCTGATTTCTCAAGAGATTCCACATGGTATGGATCGCCGTACTTTCTTGATGCGAAGCGCCGTGGTCGGCGCGACGGCATTGATTACCGGGCACAGTATCTCCGCCCAGCAGAGAACAGAGCGGGCCACGGGGGCGCCGCTGATCGCCACGGGGACGCCGACGAAGCTGGATTCCAATCTGAATGTCGTGAAGCAAGCGAAGGGGCCTGTGATGACGACGCTGGACGAATTCTACAAAGTGGGACCCGGCCCCTCGAGCTCGCACACCATCGGCCCAATGCGCATCACCTACGATTTCTACCAGCGCTGTACCAAACTGCCCGCGGACAAACTCGCGAAGGCGACAGGATTGAAAGTTCACCTTTACGGCAGCCTCAGCGCCACAGGCAAAGGGCACGGCACGGAGCGCTCCTCGCTGGCAGGAGTGATTGGGAAAGAACCGGCAACCATCGATCCCGCATTTCTCGATAGCCTCCGCGACAACCCTGACCAGACGTTTCCTGTGAAGCTCGGCACCACGACCTTTAATGTGAGCCTGAAGGACATCATCTACGACGCCCCCAAAGGCGACTTCCCACATCCGAACACCATGACGGCCAAACTCCTGGCCGGAACCGAGGTGCTGCTCGAGCAGGAGTACTACTCAGTGGGCGGCGGATTCATCGAGTGGAAAGGCTACACGCCTCCCAAGAAAAACCCGCCCAAGTACCCGTTCTCGACGATGACGGAATTGCGGCAACACGCCGAGAAAAACAACTTGTCGATTGCGCAAGTCATCCTGGCCAACGAGATGTCGATTGCCGGAAGGAGCGAACAGGAGGTCTATGCCTTCATCGACAAGATCACAAACGCGATGGTGGCCATCGTGAAGTCGGGGCTCAGCGCGCCGGAAGACAGTGTGTTACCTGGGCCGATCAAGCTGCAAAGCAAGGCGGCGACCGTCTATAAGCGAGCCATGGATGACCAGTTCCAGTCAGACCGTGGCATCGGCGCTCTGTCGGCGTACGCGCTGGCGGGGTCGGAGGAAAACGGGCGTGGTCACCTGGTCGTCACCGCGCCGACAGGCGGTTCTGCCGGAGTCCTGCCGGCCCTCGTCTACGGCTTGGGCGAGGGAGGCCGCAAGCTTCCGCAAGAGAAGATTCGCCAGGGCATGCTTGCGGCGGCGGCGATTGGTTACCTGTGCAAGCACAACGCGACGCTGGCTGCCGCAGAGGGCGGCTGCCAGGCGGAGATCGGCGTTGCGTCGGCGATGGCCGCGGCACTGGTCGCGACGGCGCACGACGCGATTCCCCGGGTCGTCGAGAATGCGGCGGAGTCGGCGCTTGAGCATCATCTAGGCATGACCTGCGACCCGGTCGCAGGGTTCGTGCAGGTTCCCTGCATTGAGCGATGTGCCTTCGGTGCCGTCAAGGCCTGGACCGCCTGGGTTATCGCCAGTAATGAGATCGCATCGCGGCATCGCGTCGATCTCGACGCAACGATTGCCGCGATGGCTCAGACCGCCAAGGACATGAACAGCAAGTACAAAGAGACCAGCGAGGCCGGACTTGCCGTCTCCGTGACACTCTGCTGATCGAGCAGGCTCTATGGAAGCGGCAAGGCTCCGCAGAGCGAAAGGACTGAGATCTGTAATGGGAGCGCCAGCAACGACCGCACTGATCGGCAAGCCCACGGCGCACACCGGGATAAGGATGGCCACTGTCGCCTGGTTGTTGGCAGCGGTCTATTACTTCTACCAGTACGCGCTGCGCTCGGCGCCGGCGGTCATGATGCCGCAGTTGTCGGAAGCCTTCGGCCTCAGCGCCCTGGGCGTCGCTTCGATTGTCGGGTTGTTCTACTACGGCTATTCGCCTTTCAGCCTGGTCGCCGGTGCGGCGATGGATCGGCTGGGGCCACGGCGGTTGCTGCCGGCTGCGGCGGTGGTGGTTGGTTTGGGAGCGCTGCTGTTTGCCACGGGCAGCCCCGCCGCCGCCAGCATCGGCAGATTTCTGCAAGGGGCCGGTGGCGTCTTCGCGCTGGTCGGCGCGATCTACATCGCCACCAAAAACTTTCCCGCCTCGGTCGCCGCCACCTTGATCGGCGCGACGCAGATGTTCGGCATGGCCGGCGGCTCAGCCGGGCAGTTCGTTGTCGGGCCGCTGATCGGCGGGGGCATGGCCTGGAGCAGCTTCTGGGTCGGCATGGGCATAAGCGGATTGTTGATCGGCGGGCTGCTCTTTCTGCTTCTGCCGAAGGACGAAATGCCGCGCCCGCCCGACAACTGGCTGAAAAGCGCCAACGCCGCCTTTGCCGTCGTCTTCAAGAACCCGCAGTCGATCTTGTGCGGGTTAATCTCGGGGTTGCTTTTCATCCCGACGACCATCGCTGACATGATCTGGGGCGTGCGTTTTTTGCAGGAAGGGCATGGCTTCGATTACGGCGAAGCGGTCATGCGCTCGGCAACCGTCCCGCTCGGTTGGATTATCGGCTGCCCTTTGCTCGGCTTCATCTCAGACCGCATCGGGCGGCGCAAACCTGTGATCATCACAGGCGCTATCGTACTCCTGGCCTGCATGGCCTGGATCCTCTATGGTCGCACCGACGCCTTCCCGCCATATTTACTCGGGCTTGTGGCCGGAACGGCGTCGGGAGCGGCCATGATTCCTTATACAATAATTAAAGAAGCCAACCCGCCGCAGTATGGCGGCACGGCCACTGGCGTCATCAACTTTATCAACTTCACCTTCAGCGCGTTACTTGGGCCGGTCTTCGCCGGGCTGCTGCATCGCATCTCTGGCGGGGCCGCGCAAATGGAGCTGGCGCATTACCAGGCGGCCTTCGTGCCGCTGCTGGTCGGTGTCGCTATCGCCCTCGTCCTCGCTCTGATGTTGAAGGAAACCGGCACGGCAGTCCGCGGGCAGGCCGCCGGGGCCAGGCGGAGGTCGTGACATGAAGCAGGCAACCGGAACCGGAAAGTATGAACGGCTGCTCGAACGCTGTAAGAATTTGGAGCCAATCCCTACCGCCGTCGCTTACCCATGCGAAGCCAGCGCGCTTGCAGGGGCGGTCGAGGCGGCGCACCTGGGGCTGATCGTGCCCATTCTTGTCGGCCCTGTCGCCGCCATCGAAGCGACCGCCCAAAGCGCCGGCGTAGACATCGGCGGACTTCAAATCATCGACGTAGCGGACAGCCACGCGGCGGCGACAACAGCGGTCAGGTTGATTCGCGAAGACAAGGCCGAACTTCTGATGAAGGGCAGCCTGCACACTGACGAATTGATGGCCGCTGTTGTCGCCCGTGAAGGCGGCTTGCGTACCGCGCGCCGCATCAGCCACGTCTTCGTCATGGACATCCCCACCTATCACAAGGTGCTGATCGTCACCGACGGCGCGATCAACATCGCCCCGACGCTGGAAGACAAAGTTGACATCTGCCAGAACGCCATTGACCTGGCCTGCTCACTCGGCCTCGACAGGCCGAAGGTCGCCATCCTCGCGGCGGTCGAGAACGTGACTTCAAAGATGCCGGCCACCATTGACGCCGCCGCGCTCTGCAAGATGGTCGAGCGCCGACAGATCGGCGGCGCTATTTTGGATGGGCCGCTCGCCTTTGACAACGCCATCAGCAAGCAGGCGGCCCAGACCAAAGGCATCCGCTCGCTGGTCGCAGGCGACCCGGACATCCTGCTGGCGCCCGACCTCGAAGCCGGCAACATCCTCGCCAAACAGCTCAGCTTCCTGGCCAACGCCGATAGCGCCGGCCTGGTGCTGGGCGCCAGAGTGCCGATCATCCTCACCAGTCGGGCCGACAGCGTGCGGTCCCGCATCGCCAGTTGCGCTGTCGCCATGCTGGCCGCCCACGCGCGCCGACGCGGGCAATAGGAGATTGACATGGACGATTATGCGCTTGTGCTCAACGCCGGGTCGTCGAGCTTGAAGTTCTGCGTCTATCGCCGGCCCCTGGTCGAAAGCTGGCGGCTGGAGGCGCGCGGCCAGATCGAAGGCATCGGCACCGCACCGCGCCTGTCGGTCAAAGACGCCGACGGCAGGGCCTTTGGCAATGGGCGGATGCAAGAAGAGATTCGCAACGGGCGCGACGCGCTCGATTTCCTGGCCATCTGGTTACGCTCGCGCTACGGCGGCGCGCGGGTGCTGGGCGTCGGTCACCGCGTCGTTCATGGCGGCGCGCAATTTACCGGCCCGACCGTGGTGACCCGCGAAGTGCTGGCCGAACTCTACGATCTGGTTCCGCTGGCCCCGCTCCATCAGCCGCATAATCTGGCTGCCATTGAGGCGGTCTTCGAACGGCTGCCGGACGTGCCGCAGGTCGCCTGCTTCGATACGAGTTTTCATCGCACCCTTGCAGAGGTCGCGCGGGTTATTCCACTGCCGCGCGACCTCTGCAGAACCGAGGTGCAACGCTATGGCTTTCACGGCCTCTCTTACGAATACATCGCCTCAGTCTTGCCGCAGGAAGCCCCGGAGATCGCTGGCGGGCGCGTCATCGTCGCCCACCTCGGCAGCGGCTCCAGTCTCTGCGCCTTGAACGAAGGCAAGAGCGTTGATAGCAGCTTCAGCTTCACGGCGCTCGACGGGCTATGCATGGGGACGAGGCCGGGCGCGATTGACCCCGGCGTGCTGCTTTATCTATTTCAAAGTCTCAACCTCTCCCCTAAAGACGTCGAGGCGATTCTCTACAAGCAGTCCGGCCTGCTCGGCATCTCCGGCATCAGCAATGATATGCGCGTCCTGCTCGCTCACGACGAGCCGCAGGCGCGGCTGGCCGTCGACTACTTCGTCTACCGCGCGGCCAAAGAGATCGGCGCGCTGGCGGCGGTTTTGGGCGGCGTTGAGGCGCTGGTCTTCACCGCAGGCATTGGCGAAAACTCGCCCGAAATTCGCTGGCGCATCTGTGAGGCTTCGCGCTGGCTCGGCGTCGAGCTCGACACAGAGGCGAACAACAGCAAAGGCCCGCGCATCTCCGGGCCGCACAGCAAGGTCTCGGCCTGGGTGATCCCCACCAATGAGGAATTGATGATCGCCCGCCACACAGGGGCGCTGCTCGGCCTCAGTTGAGGGCGTCTTAAACGAACAAGCAAGGAGAACATCATGGCTACTAAGGTTGCACAAGAGATCGCCCGCCAAAAGACGCCTGCCGCATGGGAAGGCTTCAAGCCGGGGCAGTGGCAGAAGCAGATCAACGTCCGTGATTTCATTCAGCAGAACTACGACCCGTACGACGGCGACGCGGCGTTCCTGGCGCGCGCCACCGAGCGGACAAGGGACCTCTGGGCGCGGCTGAACGCGCTGTTTACGGAAGAGCGCCGCAAAGGCGTGCTCGACGTGTCGCAGATTCCCAGCTCGATCACCTCGCATGGGCCGGGCTACATCGACCGCGACAACGAAGTGATCGTCGGCCTTCAGACCGAAGCGCCATTGAAGCGCGCCATCATGCCGAACGGCGGCTTGCGCATGGTGCTGAGCGCGCTGAAGGCGTATGGCTACGAGCCCGACCCGTATGTCATCGAGACGTTCACGAAATACCGCAAGACCCATAACGACGCGGTCTTTGACGCCTACACGGCGGACGTCCGCCGTTGCCGCAGCTCGCACATTCTGACAGGGCTGCCTGACGCTTACGGGCGTGGCCGCATCATCGGCGATTACCGGCGCGTGGCGCTCTACGGCGTGGCGCGGCTCATCGAGCAGAAGCAGGCAGAGAAGCGCAGCCTTGACTCGGCCATGTCGATTGACGCGAGCATCCGCGACCGCGAGGAACTGAGCGAGCAGATTCGCGCCCTCAAAGAGCTACAGCAGATGGCCGCCGCCTACGGCTTCGACATCTCTGTGCCGGCGCGCACGGCACGCGAGGCCGTGCAGTGGCTTTATTTCGGCTACCTGGCGGCGGTCAAAGAACAGAACGGCGCGGCGATGTCGCTGGGCCGCACCTCGACTTTCCTCGACGTCTACTTCGAGCGCGACCTTGCGGCGGGCGCGATCACCGAAGAGCAAGCGCAGGAGATCATCGATGATTTCGTCATCAAGCTGCGCATCGTCCGCTTCTTGCGGACGCCGGATTACGACGAGCTGTTTGCCGGCGACCCGACCTGGGTGACCGAGTCAATTGCCGGCATGGGCGACGACGGGCGGCCGCTGGTGACAAAGACGAGCTTCCGTTTTCTTCAGACGCTTTATAATCTCGGCCCCGGCCCGGAACCGAACCTGACGATCTGGTATAGCCCACGCCTGCCCGATGGCTTCCGCAATTTCGCGACGAAAGTGGCCATAGATACCAGCTCCATTCAATTTGAAAGCGACGAGATCATGCGCCGCTCGTGGGGCGACGACGGCGCCATCGCCTGTTGCGTGTCGCCGATGCTGGTGGGTAAGCAGATGCAGTTCTTCGGGGCCCGCGCCAACCTCGCCAAGTGCCTGCTGTACGCCATCAACGGCGGCAGGGACGAGATCAGCGGCGAGCAGATCGGGCCGGCCATCGGCGCCATCGAGGGCGACCGACTCGACTTCGACACGGTGACCGACAAGTTCGAGAAGATGATGGACTGGCTCGCCTCTGTCTATGTCAACGCCATGAACATCATCCACTACATGCACGACAAGTACGCTTACGAGCGGGTCGAGATGGCGCTGCACGACTACGCGCCGCTGCGCACGATGGCCTTCGGCATGGCCGGGCTGTCGGTCGTCGCCGACTCGCTGTCGGCCATCCGTTTCGCTAAGGTGCGTGTGGTCCGCGACGAGACCGGGCTGATAATCGACTATCAGCGGGAAGGCGATTACCCGCAGTTCGGCAACAATGACAACCGCGTTGACCACCTCGCCGTGTGGGTCGTCTCCACGTTCATGAACAAGCTGAGAAAATACCCGACCTATCGCAATGCGTTGCACACGCAGTCCATCCTGACCATCACCTCGAACGTTGTGTATGGCAAAGCCACAGGCAACACGCCCGATGGCCGACGGCAAGGCGAGCCGTTCGCGCCGGGCGCTAACCCCATGCACGGGCGCGACACGCATGGCATCCATGCCTCGGCGGCGTCGGTCGCCAAGATTCCTTATCGAGATGCTGCCGACGGCATCTCGCTGACGGCGACGCTGGTGCCGGAGGGGCTGGGGCGAGTCGCTGAAGACCGCATCGCCAACCTGCGCGGCATGCTCGACGCCTTCTTCAGCGCCACGGGTTTCCACATGAACGTGAATGTCTTGAACCGCAACACGCTGCTCGACGCGATGGATCACCCGGAGAATTACCCGCACCTGACGATACGTGTGTCGGGCTACGCCGTGAACTTCGTGCGGCTGACTCGCGAGCAGCAGATGGATGTGATTAACCGGACATTCCATGGAGAGCAGGTGACGACATGAGCGACGCACAGCCACAGAAAGTCGTAGAGCTTGAGGCGAGAAGCCCCTATGAGCTTCGCGTGAACCTGGGCCACGGTGTGCCGGAGACAACCGTGCGCGAGGCGCTCGCGAGCGGCGAGATGGGATTCCTTCACTCCTTCACCACCGGCTCGACGGTTGATGGGCCGGGCGTGCGCGTGGTGGCGTGGACGACCGGGTGCCACTGGCGCTGTCTCTACTGCCACAACCCGGACACCTGGACGTTAACCAACGGCATTCCCGTGACGCTCACGCGCCTCATCGAAGAGCTGGGCAAGTACCGTCATGGGCTGAAGATCATGTCGGGCGGCTTCACCTTGAGCGGCGGCGAGCCGCTCTTACAGGACCGCTTCGCCGTCAAGGTGTTAGCCGCCGCCAAAAAGATGGGCATCCACACCGCGATTGAGACCAACGGCGAATTGAGCGACCGCCTCAGCGACGCCGAGCTGGAAGCGATTGACCTGGTGATGCTCGGCATCAAGACCTGGGGCGCGGAACGCCACCGCCACCTGACCGGAAGGGGGAGCGAGCCGACACTCAATTTCGCGCGCCGCCTGGCCAAACTGCGAAAACCCATCTGGGTGCGCTTCGTGCTGGTGCCCGGACTGACCGACGGCGCGAAAGAGGTCGCCGAGATCGCCCGCTTCGCCGCCGGCCTCGGCAACGTCGAGCGCGTCGAGGTGCTCCCCTTCCACCAGTTGGGCCGCTTCAAGTGGAAAGAGCTGGGGCTCAACTACGCGCTTCAAGAAACCGAGCCGGCCACTCCCGAAGTGATTCAGCGAGTGGTCGCGCAGTTCCAGACCGCCGGACTGAATGCAAACTGACGCGACGGACTACCGGAAAGCTTTCCTTTGATGAATCGCAGGCACCTCGAATATCCCGCCTGTCAATTCTGCCAGTACCAAACCAATGCCCCGCAAACTAGAATCGTGAAGGACGGGCACTGCGGAGGAGAGCCGATGAGTCACGCCGCTTCATTACATCTTGGCACACCGATCAATCAGTTCTTGCGCAACCGCGTGAACTGGCTGCTGGTGTTTGTGCCGGTCACGGTGGCCTTAGAACATGCCGGCGAAGTGCCCGCGCCGGTGATCTTCTTTTCGGCGGCGCTGGCGATTGTCCCGATGGCGGCGCTGATCGTGCGGGCGACCGAACAACTGGCGACCAGGACGGGTGACGCCATCGGCGGGCTGCTGAACGCGACCTTTGGCAACGCGCCGGAGCTGATCATTTCGCTGGTGGCGCTGCGGGCAGGTTACCTGGAGATGGTGCGCGCGGCGCTAGTCGGAGCCATTCTCGCCAACCTGCTGCTGGCGCTCGGCGCGGCCTTCCTGCTCGGCGGGCTGCGCAATCACGATCAGCGATTCAACCCTGCGGCGACGCGCGCCTACAGCACGACGATGTTTCTTGCCGCCGTCAGCCTCGCCGTGCCGAGCGCCTTCAGCCGCTACTTCGCCCCCGAAGGCAGCATACGGCAGGAGCAGTTGCTCAACGTCAGCGTTGCCTGCTTGCTGCTGCTGGCCTATGGGCTTTACCTGCTCTTCTCGCTGAAGACGCACCCCGGCGCCTTTGCCAGCGTCGCGAGCGAACCGGGCGCAAGTCATGAAGAGGAGCAGTGGGGATTGCCGCGCGCCATCGGCAGCCTGCTCGGCGCGTCGGTGATGGCGGCGTGGATGAGCGAGATTCTCGTCGGCGCGGCTGAAGGCACAGGCAAGGCGATGGGGATGTCGCAGGTCTTCATCGGCATCGTCTTTCTCGCCATCGTCGGGGGCGCCGCCGAGAGCGGCTCGGCCATCGCGATGGCGCGCAAGAAGAAGATGGACCTGTCGGTCGGCATCGCGCTCGGCAGTTGCATACAGATCGCGCTGTTTGTCGCGCCGGCCCTCGTGCTGGTCAGCTACCTGATTGCGCCGCAGCCGCTCGACCTGGCATTCAACCGGGCCGAGATCGGCTCGCTGTTTATCGCCGTGCTGATCGGCGCGATGGTCTGCGGCGATGGCCAGTCGAACTGGTACAAGGGCATTCAACTGATCACCGTCTATGCCATCATTGCGCTCATGTTCTACTTCATCCCGGCGCTGGCGCCTTGAATCGGTGTGACTTCCCCTCTTGACCGACCGGTTGAGCGCTTTGCCATCTATGCATGAGTGGGGACAGGTTATGCCGGTCAAGGTCCTTTCACAATTCTGGAAAACCGACCGTTATCTGAGCCTTCTGCTCGGCCTGCTGCTGCTTGTCGTTTTCGTCCTCTACCCGATGAGCGACCGCGGCGGGTTTATCAGTGTCGTGCTCCAGGCGCTCTTCTCATTGATTCTGATCTCAGGGGTGCCGGTGGTCGCCAGCAACCGCACGGTGATGGCACTGGCCACCCTGCTTGCGGTCGGCACGGGGGTCGTCGGGTGGCTGAGATTATACGCGCCGCGCGAAGGGCTGATCGTGCCCGGCTTAGTGATGTGGATTCTCTTTTTCTCCTTGCTGGCCGGAATGATTCTGGTGCGTGTATTCGGCGGAGGCACGATCAACTTCCATCACATTCAGGGCGCGGTGGCCGTCTACCTGCTGCTCGGAGTGATATGGGCAGGGGGCTACAGGCTGGTCGTCCATCTGGCGCCGGCGGCCTTCAACCCGGCGCCCGGCGGCGACGAGACAACCTTGATGTCCAGGCTCGTCTACTTCAGCTTTGTGACGCTGACCACCGTCGGCTATGGCGATGTCACGGCGGTACATCCGGCGGCGCGCTCCCTGGCCCTGCTCGAAGCGCTCACCGGACAGCTCTTTCCCGCCGTGCTGATTGCGAGGCTGGTTTCAATGCAAGTCAGTCATCACGAAGGCGGTAGAAGCGAGCGCCCGTAATGACGCCGTAGATCGGCTACGGCGAGAGGAGACACGGCTTATGTCAAAGCATCATACGGAGCCGCACCCGAAGAAGGCGAGACTGCGGATCTTGCTGCCGACCGGGGAATCTTTTAAGCGCAAGGTGAATCAAGCCGAGAGCCATATCGGCAGGGGGCCGCGCAACGAGATACTGGTCCTTGACCCTGAAGTCTCGACCCGACATGCGATGCTCACTTCCGATGGCAGCGACTATATCATCACCGATGAATCGGACGAAGGCGGCACGCTCGTCAACGGCGAGCGGGTCAGCAGTCCCAGAAAACTCGCCGACGGCGACATGATCCGTATCGGCCAGTCGCAGATCACCTTCAGGCTCAAGCACGGCGGCAAAGCGCACAAGCGCCACAACGGCAAGAACGGTTCACCGGTCGCCGCGGCGGTGCCAGCACCCAACGGCGAATCGGAAGAGAAGCACAAGAAGAAACACAAAGAACATGAGCATGACAAACACCAGGCAAAGGCCGAAGGGCAGGGCGCTGCGGCCGCCAAAGCCAAAGCGCCCTCAAGCGAAGGGAAATCCGAAGTGAAGAAGAAAAAAACCAGGCCGGCGAAAAGCATAGAAGACGACCGCATCAGGGCGGCCAAGGTGAGGGCCTGGGGCGGCATCATCGCTACGGTGCTGAGCGTCGTTCTGACCGTGACGATTTCGATCCTGGTGACCCGCATGGGCAGCATGCAGAGCGCGCCGGTCGCTTACGGTAGCCCGCAAGCGGCGAAGAAGCTGGCCAGCCCTTCGGGCTACAGCAGGATCAGCGGCGGGACGTTTGAAGCTTCCGGCGTCGCCGCCGTTCCCGATGCCCACGGCGTTTTGTTTGTTGACGATTCCAAGCCGGACCAGGTCTTCTACATGCCGCTCAACGAGTTGGGCGAGCAGGAAGGGCCGGTCAAGCCCATCCCGCTGGGCGTGAGCGTCGAGAATCCTGAAGGGATCACGCAGCTAGGCACACACTTTTTGATAGTCGGCGCGCTGGCGACGCCGGAATCGAACACCATGGGAGGCGTGGCCTCGTTTGACTTCGATCCGACGACGCAGACGGTCTCCAGAGCGGTGCTATTGACGGGGGTGAGGAAGTTCCTCTTCGACAATGTGCCGGAGTTGAAGGCGTGGACGGACAAGGTCAGTATTCAGGGGGGGCTGAACATCGAAGGCATCGCAGTTGATCCCGACCCCCAGCATCCGCGCATACTGCTCGGCCTGCGCGGCCCGCTCCTCAACGGCAATGCGCTAATCGTGCCGCTTAAACTACGCGACCGCCTGGCACCCCTGTCGCTCGAAAACCTGGAGATGGATGAGCCGAACGCCATCCAGCTAAACCTCAACGGCCAGGCCATACGTGATATGGAGTATGACCCCCTCTTGCGGGCTTTCCTGATTATCAGCGGCGCTCCTGAAACCGAAAAAAAGACGGACTTCACGCTCTGGACCTGGAGCGGCGAGGGCAATCAGACCAGGGAAGGCGCGAGGCCGAAATTGCAGACCCCGCTCGACAAAAAGATGAAGCCCGAGGGAATCGCGCATGTGATGATCGGCACTCAGGACTTTGTCTTCATCATGGGAGACGCGAGCTGTTATGCAAAGATCGATTACCTCGCGCCGTAGAACGGCGGCAGGCGCATCGGGCCGCGTCCGGTTCCTGACCTGAACGTTTTCCGCCGAGCCGGTGGCGGCAAACTCACCTGTCAATTTATCACCCGCCGGCTGTCAGAGATGACAGTACGAATCGCCAGCCTCCGGGCTCATCATCAATTAGAGTGTGCGCTCTTAAACCGGGAAGCCGAGGGCGCGGACAACTGCTGAACAAGGAGGGTTGGCCATGTTTAAACGTTTACTACTTCTCGCCTTGATGGCAATTCTTATCCTGGCCTTCGCGGCGGCGCATGGGCAACAGTTGCCGAGCGCGAAAGAGCCGGCGGCCAGGGCCTGTAGCCACGACGGCTACGAGCTATGGCAGGAGCTGAAGATACTGCCTGTCCAGTTCATCGGCTTCAATGACGAGGGGGCGATCTGGAAATACCAGGACAAAGACATCGCGCACCTGGGCGCGTTCGTGTTGAACGAGAAGACGCAGTACGTGGCGCAGGAAAAAAAGCATGTGAGCGCGGTTTATGTTCAGCGACGACCGGACGCTGTCTGGCTCTGCTACTACTGCGCGCGCTGCCACACGCTGTTAATTGCCTACGAGCTGAAGCCCGGCTCATCCCCCATCAACTGACATGGCCCTCTGCCAAACCCTGCGAAGCCAGGCTAGCAGCGGCGAGCCATAGCCGCCTGCCGATAACCGAAACCCGGCGCGCGCCGGGTCTCGCGGCGGTCGCCTTCAAGCGGGTTGCGGGAAGCCATAGCGCGCGACGATGACGGTGACGTTGTCAGCGCCGTTGTTGTTCAGGGCGGCCTCGATCAACCCTTCGCACGCTTCGGCGGCTGAGCCGGCGCGACGCACGATAGACTCGATCACTCCCTCGTCTATAGCCTCGATGAGGCCGTCTGTGCAAAGCAGCAACTGATCGCCATCTTGGAGTTGCAGATGCTGGACCTCCGGCTCGACTTGCGCCTGCGCCATGCCGAGCGCCGCTGTTAACACCCGGCGCATGCCGCGCACCAGGGCGTTTTCCGCTTCGCCAATGCCGGCGTCAATCATCGCCTGGGCCAGCGTGTGGTCGCGCGTCAACTGGCGGAACTTGTCGCCGCGCAGCAGATAAGCGCGCGAGTCGCCGAGGTGCGCAAGAAAAAGGTCGGGGCCGAGGCTTAAAGCCACCGTTATGGTGCTCATGCCGGTTATTCCCGACTCGTCGTCGGCGTTCTGCCGCAGGGCTTCATCCACCTTGCGGAAGCGCTCAACCATCCGTTGCTTGACCACCGTCGCTTTTCGCCGGCTCATTCGCATGATCCAGTCGGGCGTGTTCACCGCCAATTCGACCAGCTTAGAGATGGCCGCCGCGCTGGCGACGTTGCCCGCAGGCATCCCGCCAAGGCCGTCAGCGACCAACATCCCGTGAGCCGTCTCGTCAAAACGGCGCGGCAATATAGACTCAGGCAGGTTGGACAATACGGTTTGCAGAGACCGCTCGACGCGCACGACGAGGTAGTGGTCCTCGTTGAGGCGGGCGAGGTTGCCCGGATGTGAGCGCGCCGCAATATCCACTCGGAAAAGGGAAGAAGTGGTCGTCGCCATCGCCGGCGCGGCGGCAGCGGCCTGACCCGATTCAAACGGCTCGCGCACTTCTATGACATCATCATCTTGCTTCACACGGATCTCCTTAGAGAGGTTTTCGATTGCGTTTGCCAAGTAGCGCAAGGCGGTTAGCTTGCGCCAGGACTCGCGCAAGCTAACCGCCTTGCGCTACCGGCGCGGCTGGCCAGTCAATTCCGGTGCCAGGTCATCATCCGCCGGCGTTGCACGACCGCGAAGCGCGCCAGCACTTTCTCTTGCGTGTAAGCCGGGTTAAAGCTGACCACGTCGTGGGTGCCGCCGAATCGCTGGTCGCCCCCGGCCAGGGCGTGCAACTTACCGTCTTCGCGCACGCGGTAGCCATCGAAATGCGTCCACATCTCTTGCTGCCCCCAGCCGTGGCTCGCGGCCAGATGCGTGTAGAGGTCTGCCGGTATGGCCACCAGGCGGAAGGCTTCGGGGTCGAGCGCCAGCTCGTCTCGCAGAAGGCGCGGGCCATGCCGGACGAGCGCGTTCTCGATGTCTATGCGCGACAGCCCCCAGCGGCTCTCAAGGCCGAGCGCCGCCAACAAGTCTGTGCGCGGCAGCTTCGTCTTCGGCTCCGGCTCGTCGAAGTCCTCAAGCAGCAGGTCTTCGACGACCAGACAGACCTCGTAGCGCGTGCCGCCCGAAGTAATGAACGGGTTGAGCAGGAAGAACTCGATGGCCGCCTTCTGCGGGTCGGCGGTGTCGGCAGGGTAAGGCAGCCGCTCGATCTGATCTTTCGACCTCAGCTTGACCGCTTCCTTCAGGAACTGCGGCTGCCAGCGGTGCGGCATGAGATAAGCCAGTTGGCGGCGCGACGCGGTGCGCGCCGGCACGAGCCCGAAGCGGCTGGCGGCTGCAAGCGTCGCCGGCGAAAACTCGTAGAGCAGGTCGTCGCCGAGTTCCGCGGCCTCGGCCAGCTTGATCTCGGCGGGCTCCTGTTTGGCTTCCTCCGCGGTGGGCTTCTCCATCAACTGCCGCGCCACCTGATCGAGTTGCGAGAGGTTGCCGGATTCGAGCGCCTCAAGGGCTTGCTGCTGAAGCTGCGCGGCGGTGACGGTCGGCTTCTTCTCCTGAGGCTGGTCGGCGGCGGGCGCTTTGACCGAAAGCGTTTGAAAGGCGCTGCCGCGGCGCTTGTAGAAATCCTTGCGGGCCGGGTCGAGGCGCTGAAGCGTCGCCAGCTGCTCGATGGCCTGATCCTGCATCTGCTGGAGCCGCTGCGTCGAGCCGCCGACGAAGGCGTGCAGGCCGGGCGAGAAGGGATCAATCGGGATGTCTGCCGCCTCTTCGTAAAGCGTCGCGGCGATGCGCATGCGGTCGCCGCCCGCCGCCGCCGTCCCTTTGAGGGCGCGGACCCGTTCCGTCAGCTCGCGCGTCTTCGCCCAGTCGCCGCGCTCGACGGCGGCCTTCAACTGGCGCTCGACCCATCCGAGCGAGGCGAGGCTCTCTTTGATCTGCGTGTAGTGCGCGTAGGAGAGCGACGGCTCCATCAACTCATAGGCCCTTTGCAGGTAAAGGTCGCGGTAAAGCGTGTCGAGCTTGCCGATGTCGAGTAATCGAGAAACGGTCTGCAACGCATCTTCTTTCGGAACTGAAGTGGTCTTGCTCATGATTGCAACCTCCTGGTGGCTCGCCTGGCCTGCGGGCGCCGGCTGCTGACTCGCGTCATGCCGGTTTGCGTTTGAGGATCACCGCGGTCAAGTCGTCCATCTGCTCGGTCCCCCGGCAGAAACTGGCGACGGCTGAACGCAAGCGCACAATGACTTCCTGAGCCGGGCAGTCGCGGCATTCGCGGATGACCGCTTCCAGCCGGGCCAGCCCGAACTCTTCGTCGTCGGGGTTCGCCCATTCGTAAAAGCCATCGGTAACCAGCACCAGCAGGTCGTTCGGCGCCAGACGGACTTCGCTGGCGCGGCCATACTTGACGCCGGTCATCAGGCCCAGGGGGATGCCCTGAGCCTCAAGATTCTCGATCTTGTCGTCGGCATGGCGATACCAGAGTATTGGCCCCTGGCCGGCGGAGAGGACTTTCACATGCGAGCCGAAGGGGCTGAGAAGGACGACCGCGTAGGTGACGAAGCGGTTTGCGGGAAGGTCTTCGGCCAGCAGCCGGTTGAGTCTGTCGAGCAGGCCGTCTGTGCCGCCGGAAAGAAAACTGGCCCGTGCATAAGCGCGGCACGAGGCGGTGACCAGCGCCGGCCCGATGCCGTGGCCGCTCGCGTCGCCGAGACTGACGGCGACCCGCCCGTCCGGCAGCGTCTGCCAATCAAAGTAATCGCCGCCGGTCTGTTCGGCGGGCTGATTCCAGCCGGCCAGCTCGAAGCCGCCGAGGTCCGGCTGGCGACTGGGCAGCAGGCCCTGCTGAATCGAGCGGGCGATGTCGAGGGCGTTATGCACACGCTCTAGCTCTCTCTGCAACTCGGCCTTGCGCAACGCGGCGAAAACGTGGTGGCGAATCTGGCTGGCGACGACCGCCGAGACGATGCCGCCGATCAGGATCAAGCCGGCGTAGATGAACGTGACCAGTGGAATAGCGGACGAGCCGGCATCCGGCCCTGAATACAGCCCCGCCACGTGGGCGCTGACGGCGAGATAGCCCAGAGCCGAAAGCAGGCCCGTCAAAACGGAAAGGCTCGGATTGAGCCGCAACGTGGAAAGGCTGATGAATAGGAAATAGAGAAGCACGGCGGGCGCGACCAGCGCCTGGTAAGGGTCCATGTAGCGGCTGTTGATGAGCAGCAGCAGGGCAAGCGTCGGCAGCCCGCTATCGATCAACACGTCGATGAGCCAGATGATCCGCGGCACGCGCTCGTTGGTGCGCAGCGCCCGATTGACCGCCGCCAGCGTGAAAATCTCGCAGGCGATGGTCAGCCCGAGCGCCAGTGTCTGCACGTAAAGCAGCGCCGTCTGCCCGCTGGCGATGTTGTTGGCGATCACGGCGATCATCAAGGCGCCGAGGATCCACAGCAGCCCGATGATGCGATGCGACTCGCTGCTCAGCGCGGCGCGTTGAAAGGCCCTGGTCTCGATAGTCTCTTCAGTCATGCATGCTCCGGTAAGGTTCGTAAGATCGGCGGCAGCGCCGCCGCCGCCGCGACAACCATTGTCTCGGCCGCGCCGGCCATTATCGCGGCGCTCTGTTCGGCGTGCTCCCACGCCTGCCAGTAACGCTCAAGCCGCGCACAAAACCAGCGCCGGCGCTCGCCGTAGAGCCGCTCCCCTAACGGCACGGCCTGGGCTTCGAGGTCGCGGCAGCGGCGGTCAACTAAGGCGATGAGCGCCTGCGGGTCGCGCGGTGGCGTGGCAAACTCGGCCCACAGCGCCGGCTGACGCAGGGCGTCGAGGTCGTGATTTTCATTCAGCCAATCGGACAGGTTGCGCAACTCGCCGGCATGGGCGTTCAGCACCGGTGGCCAGATGGGCGTGATGATTTGTAACTGATGCCACAGCAGCTTGGCGGGCCGCCGCCAGTCGTGAAAGTTGGCCGGGCTGGGGTGCCGGATGACGCGGCGCTGGCCCTGACGGCCAGCGCCGTACGAGCGCCGCAGGCCGTCGCCTAGCGCCTTAAAGCCTGAATGCTTCAATGGCCAGCCATCAACGCGGTCGCGCGCCGCGGCCAGCAGTTCCGCGACCTTTTGTAGTGCCCCCTCCTCGACCATGATCTTGAGCCGCGCGTCGCGGCGCTGCTCCAAAAAAGCGCGCTCGGCGGCGAATGACTCCGGGTCAAGCTCGTCGGCATATCGCCGGATGAGCGCATCGAAAGTCTCGACCACGACCGCCGCATCCCGTCCGCCGGCAAGCAAGCGCCCGCCGCTGCGATAACAATTCCACTCGCGCTCGAATACCTTGCCGCCCAGCTCGCCGCGCACCAGCGCGACCAGCGCCCGCAGCCGCTTCAAACACTGCCGCGTCGCGTGAACCGCTTCGTTAAGGTTGCCGGAAGCCGTGCCGAGATGGCTCTGGGCCAGGGCGATCTGCTCGATGGCCAGGCGTCTGACCGCGGCGGGAATCGGTTCGCTTTCTTCAAGAGCAAAACTCATCGCTACAGTTCCTCCAGTGATCCCGCTGGCTCGCGCCGTCAACGAAACATCTGCGTTTCCTTTCCGAGCCATCGAGCCGCGGGCCTTTGTCGCCTCGTTCCTTCATAGCTGCCAGCCGCCGCCGAGCGCCTTGTAAAGTTGCACCACCGTCAACAGCTCATCACGGTGCGCCTGGGCAAGGCTCAGCTCGGCGTCGAAGAGGTCCCTGTCGGCGTCGAGCGCCTCAAGCAGATTCGAGACGCCGCCGTTGTAACGCATGTAGGCGAGGCGCGAACGGTCTTGAAGCGTTTCGACCAACAGCGTGCGCTGCGCGCGCACCTCTTTGACCTTGCGATAAGCGACCAGCGAATCCGACACTTCGCGGAAGGCATTCTGGATGGTGCGCTCGTAATCGATCAGGAAAATCTCGCGCTGGGCCTTCGTCAGGCGCACGTTCGAGCGCAGGCGACCGGCGGTGAAGATCGGCTGGGTCACTTCCGGCGTAAACGCCCAGAGGCTGCGGTCACCGCTGAACAGCCTGGTGAGCTGCGCGGTCTCGAAGCCCAGATACCCGGTCAGCGTGATGCGCGGAAAGTACGCCGCTTTGGCGACGCCGATCTCTGCGTTAGCAGCGATCAAGTTCTGTTCGGCGGCGCGAATGTCGGGGCGGCGTTCGATCAGGTCCGAGGCCAGGCCGGCGGGCACTGCCGGCGGCATCTGCTGTTCGGTCAGGCCGAGCCCTCTGGCGACGCCTGCCGGGTTTTTGCCAAGCAGGAAATTGATAAAGTTCTCCTGCTGCTCGATGGCGCGCTCGGTCGCCGGGATGACCTCCGTCGCGCTGTAGACGAGCTGCTCGGCCTGCCGCACTTCGAGCATGTTCGACACGCCGCGCTCTTGCCTCAGCTTGATGATGCGTAGGGACTCCTGGCGCGACGTCAGCGTGCGATGCGCCACCTCAAGCTCGTAGTCCAGCTCGCGCAAGTTGAAGTAAGCCGTCGCCACGTCGCTGACCAGCGTGGTGATAACGGCTTTGCGCGTTTCTTCGCTCGCCAGCAACTCGGCGCGCGCCGCTTCGGTCGCCCGCCGCAGACGGCCCCATACATCAACCTCGAAGGTCAGCAGGTTGAGCAGGACGCCGCCGAAGGTGCGGTCGCGCTGGATGGGTAAGGTTTCGGGCAGGTTCACCGAGCCGCTTTTTGAGATGCGGCTCGTCGTCGCATCGGTGCTGCCGCCTATCGTTGGGAACTGCTCGGAGCGGGTGATGCCGTAATTGGCCTGGGCGGCGTTGATGCGCGCGACCGCTTCGCGCAGGTCGTAGTTGCTCGCGAGCGCATCACGAATCAACCGCTGGAGCTGATCGTCTTTGAAGACCTCGAACCACTTGGCATCGGCGAGCGATTGCGGGTCGGGTTGGGCCGCCGGGTCGGCAACGCCGCGATAGACTGCCGGCGTCTGCACCCGCGGTCGCTGATACTTGGGGCCGACCGTACAGGCGCTCGCAAAGCTGAAGAGGATAAGCAAGACAAACAATCGCTTAGTCATGGGTGTTCACCTCTTGCAGCCTTGGCGATGACCACGGCGGGCGGCGACGGCGTTTGCGGCGTCTCTATGGCCTTGTGCTTGCGCCGGCCCAGGCTCTCGACGAAGGTGAAGTTGCCGGGGATGATGAAGACGCCCAGGAAGGTGGCGACCAGCATGCCCCAGAAGACGCCCGTGCCCATCACGTTCTGCGCCCCCGCGCCCGCGCCGCTGGCTCGCATCAGCGGCACGACGCCGAGGATGAAAGCGAAGGCGGTCATCAGGATGGGCCGGAAGCGCAGCCGCGCAGAGGTCAAGGCGGCCTCTTCCAGCTCCACGCCTTCCTCGTGCTTGGCCTTGGCAAATTCGACGATCAGGATGGCGTTCTTGGCCGCCAGACCGATCAGCATGACCAGACCGATCTGGACATAGACGTTGTTGTCGTAGCCCATCAGCCACACCCCGAAAAAGGCTCCCAGAGCCACAAGCGGCGATCCCAGCAGCACCGCCCAGGGCAGCCGCCAGCTCTCGTAGAGGGCTGCCAGCAACAGGAAGACGCAGAGGAGGGCGAGGATGAGAGTCGGCCCCGGCGGCGGCGCGATCTTTTCCTGGTAAGAGAGCGACGAGTAGGAAAAGCCCATCTCTTTCGGCATGGTCTCGGCAAAGATCTGTTCAAGCGCCGCCAGCGCCTGCCCGGAGGTGTAGCCGCGCGCCGGCGATCCCTGAAGCTCGACCGAGCGCAGCAGGTTGAAGCGCGTCGTCAGCTCGGTCCCGGCAATGTCTGTGATGGTCAGAAGCGTCGACAGCGGCACCATCGAGTTCGTCGTCTGCGAGCGCACATAGATTCTGCCGATGTCTTCCGCCTTTAATCGATTCGCCGCCTCGGCCTGGACGTAGACGCGATAGAGCCGCCCGAAGCGGTTGAAGTCGTTGACGAAGGCGCCGCCCATTGCCGACGACATGGTTTGAAATACCTCGTTGACCGGGACGCCCAGCGTGCGCGCCTTCTCGCGGTCGAGCTCGACTTTGACCTGCGGGTAGTTCGGGTCGAACGAGCTGAACAGGTTGCCAAGCTCAGGCCGTTGTCGCCCGGCGGCGATGAACTTGCGCATCTCTTCGCCGAGCTGCTGAACCGTCATCGTGCCGCTGCGGTCCTGTATGAGGAAGTTGAAGCCCGAGGCCGCGCCGAACCCCGACAGGGTCGGGATGTTGAACGGGAAGATGACCGCTTCGGGGATGTCGGCGAACTCGCGCTGGAGCTTTGCCATGACGCCTTTAACTTTCAACTCTGCGGTTTTGCGTTCCTCCCAGGGATGAAGCCGAGCGAAGAGCGAGCCGTAGTTCGGCTGATAGGTGTTCGTCACCACGCCATAGCCGCCAATGGTCTGGTAAGAGTCTACGCCTTCGGTCTTCGCCAGAATCTCTTCGACCTTCTTGAGCACGACACTGGTGCGCTCAAGCGACGCGCCGGGCGGGAGCTGGACGTTGACGCCGAAGATGCCCTGGTCTTCGTCGGGGATGAAGCCGGCGGGGATCTGCCGCGCGAAGTAGCCCGCGCCGACCGCCACGCCGGCGACGATGATGATGGTCAGGAAGGCGCGGCGCACGAGCAGGCGCGACGTTTTCACATAGCCATTCGTCGTCACGTCAAACACCCGGTTGAAGCCGCGGAAGAAAGCGCCGAGCGGCCCGCGCATGGGCTTCGGCGACTTGAGCATCAGCGCGCAGAGCGCCGGCGTCAGCGTCAGCGCGTTGAAGGCCGACAGCAGCACAGAGATAGCGATGGTCAGCGCGAACTGCTTATACATGCTGCCGACCAGCCCGCCCAACAACGCCACCGGCACGAAGACCGCCGACAGAATCAACGCGATGCCGACGACCGGGCCGGAGACTTCCTTCATCGCCTGCACGGTCGCCTCCTTCGGCGTCATGCCGTGCTCAAGATGATGGATGACCGCCTCGACCACAACGATGGCGTCGTCAACGACAATGCCGATGGCCAGCACCAGGCCGAACATCGACAGCGTGTTGATCGAAAATCCCAGCATCGGAAAGAAGATGAACGTGCCGATCAGTGAGACCGGGATCGTGATCATCGGGATGATCGTCGCGCGCAGGTTTTGCAGAAAGATGAAGACCACCAGCGTCACCAGGATCAACGCCTCGACGAAGGTCTTCAAGATTTCGTGGATCGAGGCTTCGACCGCCGGCGTCGTGTCGTAGACGATCTTGTAATCCATGTCGGGCGGGAAGAGCGTCTTTGCGTGACCCAGGGTTTCGTAGATGGTCTCGGCAGCCTTGAGCTGGTTGGCGCCCGGCAGCAGGTAGACGGCCATCGCGCCGCCCGGCTTGCCGTTGAGCCGCCCGAAGGAGTTGTAATCCTGCGAGCCAAGCTCTGCCCGCCCGATGTCCTTGACGCGCACCACCGCGCCGGTCGCCGTCTGGCGGATGATGATGTTTTCGAACTCTTCGGTCGTCACCAGCCGGCCCGGCGCGCTCAGCGTCTGGGTGTACTCTTGATCTTTCGGCGTCGGCGCGGCGCCGACCTTGCCGGCAGGCGCTTGCAGGTTCTGCTCTTTTATCGCCGAAATTACATCCGACGGCGTCAGGCCGAGCTTGGCCAGGCGGTCGGGACGTATCCATATCCGCATGCCGTAATCGGTGCCGCCGAACAGATCAACCTGGGCGATGCCCGGGATGCGCAGAATCTGGTCGCGCAGGTTGATGCCGCAGTAGTTAATCAGGAAGTTGGCGTCGTAGGCATCTTTCGGCGAGAAGAGCGAGATCACCATCAGGATGCTGGGACTTTGCTTCTTAACGGTGACACCCTGCTGGTTGACCTCCGCCGGCAATCGCGCGGCGGCGGTCGAAACGCGGTTCTGCGTCAGCACGTTGGCGGTATCCTGATCCGTGCCGACCTCGAAATTGACGTCCAGCAACATGCGGCCGTCCGAGGTATTCGACGACTTCAGGTAGATCATGCGGTCAACGCCGTTTACTTCCTGCTCGATGGGCGTCGCCACAGACTGTTCGACGGCCTCGGCGGACGCGCCCGGATAGGTGCCGGTGACGCGGATGTTCGGCGGCGCAAGAAAGGGATACTGCTCAATCGACAGCCCGCGGATGACGACGCTGCCGAACATCACGGTCAGGATAGAAATGACGATAGCGACGATGGGCCGCCGGATGAAGAAGTTTGCCATGACTCAATTCCCCTGCGTCGGCTGGGTGGCTTCCCCGGCGGCGGGCGCGGTTGACGGTTTGACCTCGCCGCCCGGCCTCACCTTCTGCATGCCCTCGACGATGACGCGCTCGCCGGGGTTAAGCCCTTCGAGCACGATCAGGTAATTCTCGAAGCGGTCGCCGACGGTGATCGTCCGCAACACGGCGCGGTTTTCGGCGTCAACGACCAGCACGGTCTTGGCGCCTTGCAGCTCCTGAATGGCGCGCTGCGGGACGAGGATGGCGTGCTCGCGTTCGGCGACAGCGACGCGCACACGGGCGAACTGGCCGGGCCGCAGGTAGCTCTTCGGGTTCGGGAAGCTGCATTCGACCTTCATGGTTCCGGTGGTCGGGTCAACCGTGCGGTCTATGACTTTGAAGGAGCCGGGATGCGGGTGGACGCTATCGTCGGAAAGGATCATCTCGAATCTCAGGCTGCCGACCCGCTGGCGAGTCGTCGCGGGGTCAGTCAGTTTCAGGTAATCGATCTCGCTGAGGTTGAAGTCCACCAGCAGCGGGTCAGCCACTGATACCGTGGCCAGCAGCGTCGCCGCGCCGCGCCCGACCAGATTCCCTTCGTCAACGGCCTTAAAGCCGATGATGCCGCTCAGCGGCGAGGTGATGCTGCAATAGCTGAGGTCGAGAAGCGACTGAGTCACCCGCGCCTTGGCGGCAGAGACTTCGGCGGCGGCGCGCTCGATGGTGTATTTGACAGAGGCTTCGAGGTTGGTGAGATTGGCCTGCCGGGCATCCACGTTGGCCTTGGCCGACTTCTGGGCGGCGATGGCGGCGTCCAGCTCAAGCTCGGTGACCGCCTTCTCTTTAGCCAGTGGTCGGACGCGAGCCAGGTCTTGATCGGTCTTGCTCAACACGGCTTCGGCGTCGGCCAACTCGGCCTGCGCCTTGAGCACGTCTGTGCGCTGCCGCGCCTGCGCGAGGTCGGACTCGGCTTTGGCGAGGATCGCTTTGGCCGATTGCAGCGCCGCCTCGAAGGGGCGCTTATCAATCGTGAAGAGCAGGTCGCCCTTCTTCACCGGCAGCCCCTCCTGAAAGTAAATCTTTTCGAGCACGCCTTCGACGCGGGCGCGCAGCTCGACGGTTTCCTGTGCGCGCGTCTGGCCAACGAACTCGCTGTAGATTGGCACCGTGCGTTGCGGTACGTCGAAGACGACGACGGCGGGCACCGTAACGTCAGCGCCCACCTTGGCGATCTCTTTGCCCTTACACGCCGCGCTCATCAGCACTGCCGCCAGCGCCGGCGCCGCCACTACGGAAGCCATAATTCTGCATCTGAGTAGACTGTTCATCTTCAACTCCTGTCGCGAGCGTGGCTCGATCCGTGACCGAGGCCGAGAGGCTGCCGCGCCCTCTTGACCGCTTTGCTTAAGCTTGCCCGAATTCCTGAGGTCGATCAGGACAATGAATACCCGGACGCTTCGGAACGACTCTCCACCCGGCTCCCGCTCAAGTCAGCAGCGTGCGGCGGCGCTGCCTCTCGCCTCTGGCGTTGTGAGTGCAGATCAGCCTGAGTGCCTTAACAAAATCTGATTGCGAGCGATGCGATACAAGCCTCTTAAACCTAACGATCCGACCGGCCTTCGACCGTGCTCAGCCGGGTTCGACAACGGCTAGCCGACCCCAATGATAAAAGCGGTGGGCGGCAGAGGGTACTGTCAAATGTGACAGGTTTCGGCGAAAAAAATCGGCCCCACCCTTTGCCTGAGCGGCCAGAGCAGTTTTCAGTCGGGTGTAGCGCAAGCTATTAGCTTGCGCGAGTCACTGCGCAAGCTAACCGCCTTGCGCTACAGGACTAACGCAATCGAAAACCGCTCAAGATGGGTGGGGCGATTGAGCCGGTCGAATGTCGGGACAGCGGCGTTTACGGTCAGCGCATGCGGATTTTGGCGACGCTTTCCGGCGAGGTTTTCACAAAAGGGGCGAGCAGCGTCTGCCAGGATTTCTTCAACTTCGCGTAATCGTCTTTGCACATCTCGGCGCGCGACGCCGGCAGCGTTCCGTCTTTAATGACTTGCTCGTATTTTTCAGGGTCATGCCCGTAGAGCATGCAGAGGATGCCATAGAACCTTTGCTCGTCGAGCGAGTGCTCGTCCCAGTAGGCTTTCTCTTCGCCGCCGTCGAGCGCGGCGTAAAGCTTGAAGGCGAGCGCGCCGTCGAGCGCCATCTGCTCGCCTTCTTCGGTCTCTTCGATGAGAATCAGCGTCGAGAGCTGGTCGGCGGCGTCCTCCTCTTTGCCGGTGATCGGCAGATTCCAGGCGTCCATGAGCGCGTGCCCCAGCTCGTGAAACAGAGCCGAGGCGAGCGCCCCTTTGACGGCCGCGTCGAGTGCGGCCTCATCCTTTATCTCTGTGGAGAACAGCTCGTAGTAATCATCAATCAAGTCGTAACAGACAGTAACCTGATGCGTGGCGTCGTCGTACGACGCGTCCGGCCCGTCACATTCTTTGAAGGTGATAGTGATGTCATAGGGGAGCGCCATTCGCTCGTTGAGCGAATCAACGATGCACTCGATGGCCGCCTGATGGATGGCGACACGCGGGGTTGCCTCCCCCGGACAAGGCGTCATCCGGGGTTCGTAGCAGAGCTTGAAATCACCCTGATCTTTGATCCTGGCCTGCGCATAGCGGGCCTGCCCGGGAAAAGCGTCGGCGGATTGGTCCGGGCGAATGACATCGGCCTGCTGGGGCTGCGGCTGGCGAAAGCCCGTGACCGCCAGCGTGATCAGGGCGATCAACAGGAGCGCGTCGAGGACGAGGCGTGTTCGCGCCAGCGCCCCATTCCCTACCGCCTTTGAAAACTTCTTCACCACCCGACTCGTTCCCTTCCGGCTCGCAGCATCGGACGGCCATATTCTATTGCCGCTGGCCGTGAGCCGGTACTGTCACTATTGACAGTGCCGGCGAAGGCCGCCGGATTATCTCCCGCCTGTCAAAGCTGACAGTATTCGCCGCTGCCGATGGCCTGTAGGATGGACTTGAGTATTGCCTCCGGTGAGTATCCACGGCTTACCAAAACACCAACGCGCGGAGCATCATTGATGAAACTGGCGACTCTGACATCGCTGGTGTTGAAAGCGAGCATTGTCTTGCTGGTCTTCGGTCTCGGTCTCGACGTGACGGTTCATGATCTCACCTATCTGTGGCGCAGGGCGGAGCTGTTTTTGCGCTCGCTGCTGGCGATGAACGTCGTCATGCCGCTGGTGACGGTGGCGCTGGTCGCGCTGTTCGACCTGCACCCGGCAGTGAAAGTCGTGCTGGTGGCGCTCTCGCTCTCGCCCGCCCCTCCCTTCTTTCCCAAGCAAGGACTCAAGGCCGGCGGCGGCGTCCCGTTCACCTTCAGCCTGCTGGTGGCCGAGGCGGCGCTGGCGATTCTGTTCGTGCCCATCGGCGTCTGGGTCTGTGCGAGCGCCTTTGATGTGCCGGCGCAGGTGCCGCCCGCGGCGGTGGCGCAGATTGTGTTGCTCACGGTGATGGTGCCGCTCGCCGCCGGCATGCTGATTCGACATCGCGCGCCCGCGGTTGCGGCGCGGATTGCGCCGCCGGTATCGCGGCTGGCCATCGTGATGCTCGGCGTCAGCTTTCTGCCCATCCCGATCGTTGTGTCGCCGGCCACCGTCTCGCTGCTCGGCGGCGGCACGCTCGCGGCAATCACGGCGTTCGCCGTTCTAGGGCTGGCCGCCGGCCACCTGCTCGGCGGCCCGAAGCCCGAACAGCAAGTCGTGCTGGCGCTCTCGACCTCGTCGCGGCACCCGGCGGTGGCGCTGGCCATCGCCGGCGCCTGCTTTCCCGAACAGCGGCTCGTACTGGCGGCGTTACTGCTTTACCTCATGGTGAACGCCATCATGTCGCTCTCCTACCTGAGCTGGCGACGCCTGCACGGTCCGAAGGCGGAGGCGGCTCAGGCAACCGCGCTCAGAGGCACAGTCGGCCCAGCCAGCCCGACATTGTAAGCAAGCCTATCGTCGCCGCTTTCTTTTTTTCCGCCTGAAGCCGTTTTCGATTGAGTTTGCGTTGTGGCGCAATCTGTTAGCTTGCGCACTGTCTCGCGCAATCTAACAGATTGCGCTACACCCGATTGAAAACCGCTCCAGGCTGTCAGTTTTGACAGTTTCCGCCGTATGCCGCCGGTCATAGAATCGAGGGCAGAGCCTCGGCTGGGAATCCAGCTTGAGGCCGGAGCTGAGAAAGCAGCAACCGGCTGAAGGCGAGAGGTAATGCTTGAGTGGTTAAACGTTGCGGCTTGATCTTCCGATGAATCATCTGCCTGCTTGGCTCACGGTAAACCGAAACGCAACTGACCACCTCTTCGACCTTCACCCAACGAGAAGGAGCGGCCATGACGACTAAAAAGATTATCAGGTGGTTGGCGGCAATCGCCTTCGCCTTCGTGCTGATCGCGGGCGGGCGGGCGCTGATGGGGTCTGGCAATCCGGCGGGCCGTGCGCAGGCCGCGACGATTTCGCTCAGACAATCCGTTCCCAACGGGCAACAGGTGAAGATCATCGGCATCGTCATCAAGCGCCACGCCGACTCATTCACCTTTCGTGATCAGACGGGCGTCGAGCGCGAGGTGGCGCTGACGCCGAATACCGACGTGAAAACCCACAAGAAAGGCGTCTTTCGCGGCGGCAAAGCGTATGGCGTCAGCTATATCCTGCGCGGCTTGCGCCTGGAAGTCAGCGGCGTCGGCAACGCGCAGGGCCAGATCGTCGCCGACAAAATCCGCTTTGACGAAGATGACCTGAGGACCGCGCAGGCGCTCAAGGCACGCGTTGATCCTGTTGAACAACTTGCTGAAGATAACGCCAAGCGCCTCGCCGCCGCCGAAGAAGAAGCGCGGCGCTTGGCCCGCGAGAGCGAGGAGAATGCCGCCGCCGCCAAGAAGGCGCAGCTCACCGCCGAGGCGGCGAAGCAATCCGCCGCCTCGGCGCATAACCGTATCAACGGCCTCGACGATTACGATCCCGTGCGAACGATCACCGTGCTGTTCGCCACAGGCTCGTCGGTTCTCGGCCCGAAAGGCAAGGCTACAATTGACACCGCCGCCGCCTGGGTCAAAACTCAGAACACCAAGGGATGGGTCGTGGCGGTCGTCGGCTTCGCCGACACCACCGGCAATACCGCCGCCAACCGCAAACTGAGTGAGCGTCGCGCCAACGCCGTCATCGGTTACCTGGTGACGAAGCACAACCTGCCTTTGCAGCGGCTGGTTCAGCCCTTTGGCTATGGAGAGGATAAGCCGGCGGCAGAGAATACGACCGCCGAAGGTCGCGCCAAGAACCGGCGCGTCGAGATTCAACTGCTCGTCAACAAAGGCATCGCAAATATATCGTAGCCGCGCGGGCCGGCGGCAGCTCACACGAAATGCCGGATGGCCGGCTTGAAGTAGGAAGTGTGCCTTTCCTCGTCTGGATCATCGCCGCCCTGATCGCCGGGCGGCAGGTGGTCATCGTCCGTTAGCCGCTGATCGTCGAAGCGGCATTCATTCCGTTGGGCGGCACCATCGCCAACGCCTTAATCACCAACTGACCCTCAAGAGGAAAGCCTTTGACTCGAACCTTGCCGCAGGTTCTTGCACACGTCCTGTCAATACTGACAGTTACCGGCTCGCTTCGACCCTCCATATAATGACTGTGGAGCAGGCTTTTAGGCACGCGGCGCGAGGCAGCATTCAGCGGCCCCACGCTTGTCTGACGACCTGTTGTGAAAGCGAGGCTTGCGATGAAACGAATGGTCAGGTCACTCCTCCTACTGATTTGCGGCTCGCTGTTGTCTGTATCAGCGGCGGCGCAAGAGAAGCTGACGGGAAACAATGAAGAGGGCTATCCCAAGGAAGTCTATACGGGAACCATCGTCAACACGAACGGCAGGATGGCAACCATCGGCTTCACTATGACGTTGACGGCGCGGACGAATGACGAGGAGGCGGGGAAGTATCTGAACGTCCTCGCCCGCGAAGGCCAGGACGATTTCATGAAGGCCGTTCACAAGAACAACCTCGGCTTTATCGCCGCCACCGGACAGACGCGCCGTGACCTGCTCGTCGTCCGCGAGGCGCAGGTCAACGGCAAACGCCGCATCATCGCCGCCTTCGAGCGCTGGCAGAATTTTTGGGAAGTTCGCAGCGGCAATCGCTCACTCGACTATCCCTTCTCGATCATCGAAATCTATTTCGACGAGAAGGGGCGCGGCTCCGGCACCTTCATTGGGCTGGCCCAGGTCAAAATCGAGGCCGACAAAAAGACCGAGCAACTCCGACTGGAGCTGGAAAACTTCGGGAGTTTTCCATCCAAGGTTATGGGCGTGACGCGGCGCAAGTAGATTCCGCAGGGGCCGGGCGGATCGCCGGCATCTGGGCCCGGCGATTCGCCCAATTGGCGAGGCGGTTCTTTCCGTTCTTGTGTTCTTGCGGTCTGTCGTTGAAGCAGGCGAGCCGAGGTTTCAACCTGCCGGCAATAGGACAAGGAAAGCGAGATTGCTATGAAACGAGTATGGATTCCCCTTGTGGTCGTTAGCCTGATCAGTGTCTTTCCCGCGCTGCCGGGCTTCGCGCAGCAGCCGCCCACGCCGGTTGCGTCCCCTGCGCCGCAGGCTGCCGCCGCGCCCGTACGGCCGCAGGTCGAAAAACCCTGGCCGCGGAACTACAAAGCGCCGAGCGGCGCCAGCTTTACGATCTATCAGCCACAGGCCGCGAGCTGGGACGACCAGAAGCACATGGTCGCTTATGCGGCGGTCTCGTACATCCCGACCGGCGATGTCGAGAAGCCGGCGCGCGGCACCCTCAAGATCGAGGCGGACACACAGGTTTCCTTAGCAGACCGCCTCGTCAATTTCTCTGTGCTCAAGATCACCGAGGCGAATTTTCAGTCGCTTGCGAAAGAGCAGACGCGCGAGATCGTCTCGGAGGTCGAGAAGGCCATCCCCGACTATGATCGTGTGATTGCGCTGGACCGCGTGCTGGCGGCGCTCGACAAGAGCCGCATCATTCCCAAGAATGTCCCCGGCATCAAAGCCGATCCGCCGACGGTCTTCTTCAGCAAGACGCCCGCCATCCTCTTGAATATCGACGGCGATCCCATCTGGAGTCCCATTCGAGAAAACGATTTGAAATTCGCCGTCAACACCAACTGGGACCTCTTCCAATACGGGCCGACCTCCACCTTTTATCTGCGCGATGAGGCGACCTGGCTGCAAGCCTCCGACATTAAAGGGCCGTGGGTGGCGGCCGACAAGCTGCCTTCGAGCTTCAAGAAACTGCCGAATGAAGAGAACTGGACAGAGGTGCGCAACCACCTGAAGAGCAAGCACACGGGGCCCGTGCCGACGGTCTTCGTCAGCTCGCAGCCCGCCGAGTTGATCGCGCTCCAGGGCGAGCCGAAATACTTTCTGGTCTCGGGAGCCGGCACGAAACTGCTGTGGGTGAGCAACACCGAAAGCGATCTCTTTCGCCTCGGCGAGAACGGCCCGGTCTACTACCTGGTTGCAGGCCGTTGGTTCACGGCACCTGATTTTACCGGGCCCTGGACTTTTGCGACGCCGAATCTGCCGCCCGACTTCAAGATGATCCCGCTCGAACATCCGCGCTCGCGTGTGCTGGCCTCGGTGCCCGGCACCCGTCAGGCCGCCGAGGCCGTCATGCTGGCGCAAGTGCCGCAGACCGCCCGCGTCAATAAAAATGAGCTTAAAGCTCCACAGGTGCTATACGATGGCGAGCCGCAGTTCAAGCCCATCGAAACGACTTCGCTCGCCCGCGCCATCAACAGCGACAAGGAGATCATCAAGGTCGGTGACATGTATTACATGTGCTTCGACGGCGTCTGGTTCATGGGCAGCAGCCCGACGGGCGCATGGACGGTGGCCAGCTCGGTGCCCGGCGAGATCTATGAAATCCCGATCAGCTCGCCGTCGCATAACGTCACCTACGTCACCGTCAAGGACGAGGACAAGGACGACGAGTGGGTAGAGTACGCTGCGATGGCGGGCTACTGGGGAATGATGACGGCCTGGGGCTGCGAGTGGTGGGGGTCGGGCTGGTACTACGACCCGTACTATGGCTACGGCGGCGGTTACCCCATCTATTACCCGCCGCTGAGGACCTACGGCTACGGCTCCTGGTATAACCCGGTGACAGGTTTTTATGGCAGCGCCGGAAGAATCTATGGCCCATATGGCGGCATCGGGTTCGGCGCGCGCTACAACCCTTCGACCGGCACCTATGCGCGCGGGGCGATGGCCTGGGGGCCGAACGGGGCGCGTGGCGCGGCGCAAGTTTGGAATCCGCGCACCGGCAGCTTTGCCTCGACGCGCCAGGGGTCGGGCGTCTACGGCAGTTGGGGCTCGACCGCCGTGAAGCGGGGCGATCAGTGGGCGCAAACCAAACGCTTCACGAACGACCGCACAGGGAACACGACCCGCGCGACGCGCACCGAAAATGGCGCGATGATCCGTCGCAAGGGCGAAGACGGCAGCGGCTTTGTCGGCAAAGGCGAGGATAACGTCTATGCCGGGCGCGACGGCAACGTCTATCGCCGCGACGACAGCGGCAACTGGAGCAAGTGGGAGAACGGCAGTTGGGATCAGGTCCAGAGGCCCGAACAAGTCAACCCATTAAAGGACCGCGGCGACAACACGAAGCTGGACCGCTCGACCTACAAGCAGCTTGAAGGCGACCGCGCCGCCCGTCTCGAAGGCTCCAAACGCACGAGCGATTTCAAAAAGTACAACAAAAACCGCGGCGGTAACGTCGGGAGCTATCGCGGCTTCAGCGGCGGCGGCTTTTCCAGAGGCGGCGGTGGCTTCCGCGGCGGCGGCGGCGGCTTTCGCGGCGGCGGTGGTCGCCGGCGCTGACCGGCAGGCTTGCCGAGCGCGGCCAGGACGACCGGCGCGGCTAACGGGGTTGAGGGAGCAGGCACCGACTGATAGGGCGAAGGAACGAGGAGGTGACCGATGACCAGTCCCTTAATACAAACGACCGGTTTGGCCTTCCGTCGGCATATCGCCCGCGCCTGGCGCAGCGTTCAGTTGATTTCGTTGATCTTCTTCATGGCGGTTATGGGTGCGAGCTCGCCCAATGCTTCGCCCAATCCGCCTGCCGCATCCAGCCGCCATGAAGATCAGGTAATGAAATTGATCGTCCAGATGGCTGACCAGGCACAGCTTTCATCAGATGCCGTCGTCGCCGCGCGCGCTCAAGCGTGGGCGGGCCTGCTGCTCTTGCCTTACGACCGCGAACAGGCCCGCGCCATTTTTCGGCGTGCCTTTCAACCGCTAATGCGCTCGCCGATTGATTTCCAGCCGGCTTCGGCGTTTGACGCGGCCCGCAGGCAACAGCTCAGAGTTGAGTTCCTCGACCATCTTGTGATCTATGACCCGGAGATGGCCGATACGCTGGCCCGCTCATTTGTCCTCCCCTCTGCCGCTGTCAGCAATGAGGGGGCGCGCCGCACGCCATCCGCAGGCTTGCCGCCGTGGGCCGCCGTTCAGGGCCGACTTGAGGCCGAGAGCCGCGAGCTGCTGGTGAGTGTGGCGATGCAGATGGCTGAAGTGGACAAAGAGCGCGCCTTGGCGCTCGCCAGGATGAGTCTTGCAATCGGCGTCTCGCCATACTTTGATCGCCTGCTGATGCGCCTTGACGAGCGCGACCCGGCGCTTGCCGATCAGCTCTTCTCCGACGCGGTCGATTATCTGCAACACAGCCGACGTATCTCGCCCAATGATGCCCACACGCTCAGTCTATATTTGATGTCAGCGGTCGGATCGGCAGACAAAGACCGCCCGCCGCGAGCCGCCGTCGTCCGCTTCCTCAATCTCGCCTGCGATCTGGTGATGAGCGGCGACGGAGTTGGTCAGGTCGAATCGCTTCGTCGGGACGCCACTGATTCGTCCTTCCAGCTTTACTGCACCGGCAAGTATCTTCTGGAACTATTGCCGCGCTATCTGCCGGCACGCGCTGCGCAGATACGGCCCCGACTCGCAGAGTTGGGGGCTGAACAGACCTCCGGCCCCGCCGGCGATGTTCGTCCGACGCCGCCGATTCAGCCTGACGCTATTGAGCAGGCTGCGCGCAAGAGCGCAGAGCCGGGCGACCGTGACGAGCTTTACGCGAAAACGGCCTTCGGGTGGTTAGCCAATGGCGAGTTGCAAGCCGCTCAACAGGCAGCCACAAACATTGCCAGCCGGGAGATGCGTGACCGCGTGCTCGTCGCCGTCGCCCGGCGGCTGTTGTCAAAAGCTCGTAATCAGGAAGCCATGCAGATCGTCCCGCTGTTAGCCGACAAAGTTGCCAAGACCGAGCTGCTCGTCAGGTTAGCGCAAGCCGCTTCCGCTTTGCGCAACAGCGTCGGCGCGAAGAGCTTGTTGGAGCTGGCCGAGTTTGAGGCGCTAAAGATCGAGCGACCGGCGGCGCGCGCCCGGTTGCTGCTGGCCATCGTGACGGGCTTTGCGCCCTTCGATTCACCCCGCGCTTTTGCGGCCATGCAGGAAGCCGTGAATTCCTTAAACGCGGTTGTTGCGGGCGAAGCCCAGGCGTTCAATCCTGAGCAAGACATTCCCTGTGCGCTCGATGCCGAGCCCGAGGGGTCATTACGGTCGGGTCTGGCCGGTTCTTTGACATCGCTGGCACGCGCCGACTATGACCGGGCGTTGCTGCTGGCGCAGCAATTGGCCGGCAAGGACATATCCGTGATCGCGCAACTGGCCGTATGCCAGGGCGGCCTGCGACCAGAGGCGGCGCAGCGGAGGTAAGAGAGATGAACGCTCAACGATGGCCCATCGCCGCGCGCGGCCTGGCGGCAGCCATGATGCTTATCGCGCTGGCCGTTCCCACACGGTTGCAGGCTCAAGAGCATAACGATCCCTTGCCTTCGTGGCGAGACGGCCAGGCCAAGACGCGGGTTCTCAGCTTTGTCCATCAGGTGACCGATAAGGCAAGCCCCGGCTATGTCAGGCCCGAAGAGCGCATTGCCACCTTCGACGACGGCGGCACCCTGTCGAGCGAGTGGCCCATCTATGAGAATCAACCGCAGATGGTCTTTGCGCGCCAGCGCGTCAAAGCCATCGCCAGGCAGGATTCCGAGCTGCGGTTGCATTGGAAATACCAGGAGCCTTTCCGGTTCATTCTCGATGACGACGACAAAGACCTCGCCGAGTCCTTGAAGAACATGTGGAATATGCTCGACCTGCTGCGGGTAACCAACGGCAGCATGACCGTCGAGGAGTTCGGCGCGGTTGTCCGCGACTTCCTGAAGACGGCGAAGCACCCGAAGTTCAAAAGGCCGTTCACCGAGGTTGCCTACCAGCCGATGCTTGAGTTGCTCGCGCTGCTGCGGGCGCATGATTTCAAGATTTACATCGTGACCAACTATGGAGCCGATTTCGTCCGCGAGCTATCGGAATCGGTCTACGAGATTCCGCGCGACCGCGTCATCGGCACGACGCCGGAGTATGAGTTCAAAGAGGGGCCGGAGGGCGGCTATCTGGCCCGCAAGTCGAATATCGATATCTTCAACGAAAAGGCGGGGAAAGCCGAAAACATTCAGTTGCACATCGGCCGGCGGCCCATCTTCGTGGCGGGGAATACGAATGGCGATCTTGCCATGATGATGATGGCCGCCGGCTGTAATCATCCCTTCCTGAATCTGGTGTTGCGGCACGACGATGGCGAGCGCGAATTCGCCTACGAAGAGAACACCGATAAGCTGATGAAGGCGGCGCAGGCGCGCGGCTGGACCGTCGTCAGCATGAAGAGTGATTTCAATACCATTTTCGCATTTGAAAAATGACCAACGCTCATTGCCGGACCCGTGCCCACCGGCCCGAAAGGCAGTTTGACGAAGAGGGAGTGGCAAGTTCGTCTGCCGCTCCCAAACGCATGGCTGACGAGTTTTGCCCGTCCTCCGGGCCATTATCTAGTGCGGTTTTCAATTGGATGTAGGGCAATCGAAAACTGCTCTGAGGTAAGAAATCGTCAGCAATGGGGGAAGGGTGATCGGCTTTCGACTGTCCTGTTTGCTAATCAAAAATATAAGACATATTCCAATTATGCTGAAAAAAGCTCAGACCAATGTGAGGCGGTTGCGGCGGCGTTTTTTGTGGCATAGGGGTTTCACCCTATGTTATATTGCCGCTGTTGCCGTTTCGTGGTCTCTTGCGTTCAGTAGTCCATCTTCCAGGGAAGCCAAGTTCCAAAACTGAACGTGAGCGGTGTCCAACACGAATTGGCTCAAGCAGCCGAACCAGTTATAGAAACTTTCGGCATCATGTCAATCCGACTCGCTAGCCCCCAGGCGACTGTGTGACGACTTAACGCGGCCCGACCTTCAGCCGTTCACCAGGTAGTTTCCACAGTAGGTGGGCTAATGAATAAACGAACTCCCCAGTTCATGCCCTGGCCTCCATGTCGCTTGATCTTTGTCTTTGCCTTGCTCGTGACCCTGCTGTCGCTAACTGCGGCTGGCGCGGCAGAGGCGCAGCCCGCCCAAGACGAAACGCCGAAGAAAGTGCTGATCGTTTCCTCGGAAGACCTCACGCTTCCCGGCCCGGCCAGGGTGAGTCAGGCCCTCCGCAGCACCTTCAGAAATAATTCATCGGACCGCTTCCAATTCTACCAGGAGGCTATGGACGCCTATCGGTTTCCCGAGGAGAAGTATGCCGAGGAGCTGGTCCGTTTTCTGAAGCGCAAGTATGAAGGGGAGAAGATCGATCTGATTATCGCGTATGGGCCTCCGGCGTTACGGATAGTGGCGAATAACCGGGATAAGCTACTACCCGGTACGCCGATCATTTTTTACTATTTGGCTGGAGACGAAGAGACCGCCCGCCACCTTGACCCAGATGTCACGGGGGTCCGGTCAAGGTCCGACTACCGCAAGACGCTGGAGACTGCCCTGGCTTTACAGCCCGAGACTGAGAATATCTTCGTCGTCGCCGGCAGCGCTGGCCTGGACAAGTTCATTCTGTCAGAGGCTCGGCAGGAGTTCGCGAGGTATGAAGGCAAGCAGGAGATAACCTACCTGACCGACCTGACGATGGAGGAATTTCGGCAGAAGGTGGCCGCCTTGCCGCCAAAGAGCATCGTGATTTTGCTCTCCCTCTTTTTGGACAGCGCCGGCAAGAGCTTTCCCGGGCCGGAGCAGGCTTCTTCGCTCGCCTCGGTTTCGAGCGCCCCCGTCTACGGGACCGCGCAAACGCACTTCGGCAATGGCATCGTCGGCGGCAGCTTGATGGATTTCGACGCTGACGGCGCCAGTCTCGGCCAGTTGGCGCTGCGCGTCCTCAACGGTGAGCGTCCACAGGACATCCCTCTGCAACACGCGCCCAACGCTCTGATGTTTGACGGGCGGGCGCTGCGGCGCTGGGGCATCAGCGAGCGCCATCTGCCTCCAGGTAGCACGGTCGAGTTCAGGGAACCGACCTTCTGGCAACTCTACCGTTGGTACGTCAGCTTCTTTATCGTCGTGGCCCTTCTTGAGGGGGTGCTCATCGCCGCGCTGCTGTTGCAGCGCGCCCGCCGCCGGCAGGCCGAAAAAGAAAGCCGCCGCCTGGCGCAGGTCGCCGAAGAGGAGCGCCAGAGGCTGGAGAATGTGCTCGCGAACGTGCCGGGCCTCGTCTGGGAAACGAGGTTCGAGCCTGACAGCACAACATCAAGGATAGACTTCGTAAACAGCTATGCCGAGAAGGCGCTCGGCTATAACATCGAGGAGTGGTTGTCCACCCCCAATTTCATTCAATCAATTATTCATGAGGCAGACCGCGAAATATTCATGCGCCAGCGCAAGGCATTTCTCGCAGGCAGCAAGGAGCGGCTCTTTCAATTTCGTTGGCGGGCCAAAGACGGGCGCTTACTCTGGGCCGAGGCGCACGTCACGCCGATCCTGAATGGGGCGGGGAAGGTCGTCGGCATGCGTGGCGTCACCATAGACATCAGCATACGCGAGCGCGCGCTAGAGGCGCTGCACCAGAGTGAACAGCGGAACCTCGCCATCCTGCGGGCGCTGCCGGACCTGGTCTTTCTTCAGTCCGCTGACGGCACGTACCTGGATTACCACGCCCGGTATGCGGACGACTTGCTCGCCCCGCCCGCCGAATTCCTCGGCAAGTCGATGTGGGACGTCCTGCCGACAGAGCTGAGCGAAGTCATGGCCGCTTGTTTCCAGCGCGCCGCCGAGACCGGCGAGCTACAGGTCGTTGAGTACACGCTGCCCATTCAAGGCGAGATGCTCTGGTTCGAGGCGCGCATCACTCAGACCGAAGGCAACCAGTTCTTGTCCGTCGTGCGCAACATCACCGCCGGCAAGCGGGCCGAAGCGGCACTGCGCGAGAGCCAGGCGCAGTTGGCCGGGATCATCGGCTCAGCTATGGACGCGATCATCACCATTGACGAAGCCCAGCGCATCGTCCTCTTCAACGCGGCGGCTGAACAGATGTTCGGTTGCTCGGCGCAAGAGGTGACCGGCCAGTCCATCATCCAATTCGTCCCGGAGCGCTTCCGCGAAAGCCATGCAGAGCGTGTCCGTGATTTCGGAAAGTCAGGCATCGTCAGCCTCTTTATGGGGACGCGAGGCAACATCTTTGGGCGGCGCGTCAACGGCGAGGAGTTCCCCATTGAAGCCTCCGTGTCGCAAACCGAGCTGAAGGGCGAGAAGTTCTACACCGTCATCCTGCGCGACATCACCAACCGCCAGAGAGCCGAGCAAGCGCTCAAGCAGTCGGAGGTCAATTACCGCGAAATCTTCCACGGCGTCGACGCCGCCATCTTCATCCACGACACAGAGACCGCCGAGATCATTGCCGTCAACCAGAGAATGTGCGAGATGTTCGGCGTCACCGAAGAGGAGGCCATCCAATACTCCGCCGAGGTCCTGAGCGCCGGCGAGCCGCCCTACACCGAAGAGGCCGCCAAAGAGTTGATCAGGAAAGCCGGCGCCGGCGAGCCGCAGCACTTTGAATGGCCGGCGAGGCATAAGTCCGGTCGCGAGTTCTGGGTCGAGGCCAGCTTAAAACATATTGTGCTTGAGGGCAAAGATCGCGTGCTGTCAGTGCTGCATGACATCACCGACCGCAAGCGCGCCGAGGCCGCACTGCAAGAGGCGTTCGCCCAGGTGAGCGAGCTCAAGGCGCAACTTGAGGCGGAGAATATTTACCTGAAAGAAGAGATACTCCTCGAACACAACTTCGACGAGATCATCGGCAACAGCGAGGCGATCCGCGCCATCTTGTTCAAGGTCGAACAGGTGGCGGCCACCGACACCTCTGTCCTCATCAGCGGCGAGACCGGCACCGGCAAAGAGCTGGTCGCCCGCGCCCTGCACAACACGAGCCTGCGGAAGAACAGGCCGCTGGTCAAGGTCAACTGCGCCACGCTGCCGGCGACGCTGATCGAGAGCGAGCTGTTCGGCCATGAGAAGGGCGCGTTCACCAGTGCCACGGCCCGCCAGCTCGGCCGCTTCGAGCTGGCCAATGGCAGCACCATCTTCCTGGACGAGATCGGCGACCTGCCGCTGGAGTTGCAGGCCAAGCTGCTGCGCGTGCTGCAAGAGGGCGAGTTCGAGCGCCTCGGCAGCGGCAAGACCATCAAGGTGGACGTGCGAATCATTGCCGCGACGAACCGCGACCTTGAGATGGAAGTCAAGGCGGGGCGATTCCGCGAAGACCTGTTTTACCGCCTCAACGTTTTCCCCATCACCATACCGCCGCTTCGAGAGCGCAAAGAAGACATTCCCCTGCTGGTCCAGACCTTCGTGCGCCAGTTCTCTAAGAAACTGGGCAAGACTATCACCAGCATCACGCCGGCGACATTCAGGACTTTGCAAGATTACCCGTGGCCGGGGAACGTCAGGGAGTTGGCCAACGTCATCGAGAGAGCCATGGTCAATACCAAAGACACTACCCTGCGCCTGGCCCATGATCTCAGCAGGCCGCAGGTGGTCGAGTTGTCTTCGTCGCGGCAGACCCTCGAAGAGATGGAGCGCCAATACATCCTCAGCATCCTCAAACAAACCGACTGGCGGATCGAAGGGCCGAAAGGCGCGGCGCGGGTTCTGGGACTTAACCCGAGCACGCTGCGCACGCGGATGGCGAAACTCGGAATACAGAAGGGTATGAATGGGAAGCCTTAGCGAAGCCACCGTGATTGTGCCTTTCCTGCCGCATCAGCAAGCCCGCCAGATTCCCCGGATCAGCCTTTAGAGCCGATTTCAATCGGGTGTGGCGCAATGCGGTTAGCTTGCGCTACATGGCAAACGCAAATGAAAACCGCTCTAGATCGGTTACACGCTACCGCAAGCGCCCGCAGGGCAGGCGTAGCGGGCCGCGCCCGGCAATTTTTTTCGGACCTGTCACTTTTGACAGTAGTCACACCGGGCCGTCAACGGTAACCTAGTACTGCCTCCCCTCCGTTTTGCAGGCATGCCATCGCGGCGCGCCCCCGATTCTACCAGCGTCATTTCCAACCGAGAGGTAAACAGGCATGGCACGACCCCGTTTATTAGTAGCAGAAGATCACCGAGAGATGCGGGCGATTATCGTTCGCATCCTGGAGCGGGATTTCGAAATCGTGGGCACAGTCAGTGACGGCCCGGCCTTACTGGAAGCCGAGCCCCGATTGAAGCCCGATATCTGTGTGGTCAACGTTGCGATGCCCGTGTTGAGCGGCATCGAAGCGGCGATTCGCCTTCGGCGGCGCGGATCAATCACCAAGATCATCTTCTTGACGGCGCATTCACAAGCGGTCTTTCTGGAGGCCGCATTGGATGCCGGCGCAATCGGCTACGTGCTGAAGCCGCGACTGCTTTCAGACTTGCGCCAGGCGATTTGCGAAGCGCTGGCCGGTCGGCAATTCGTCTCGCCGTCCTCGTCCGCCGCGGCTTTCGGCGCTCGCGCCGGCGACTCGTCTTAGAGCGGATTTCAATCGGGTGTAGCGCAAGGTGGGACGAGCGTCTGCCCGTCTCAGAGGCGACGCTGACGGCGCACCGCCGGCCTTGCTCGCCCTGCCAGATGGCGACCCGCGCTAATCTCGGCCTGCTTGTTGCCCGCCTCCCTCTCATCGGCGTCGGTTAGAGCGTGTCTGAAAAGTCAGCTCCGTTAGGAGCATGATATTTATAGTCACGGGTCGGTTTATTCATCAAGCCCCGTAGGAGCGCAATGTCAACATTGCGCTCCTACGGGGCTTGTTTCTTTTTCATGCCTGTAACGATAAACATCGCGTCCCTAAGGGACTTTTCAGACACGCTCTATCGCCGGTTCTCACTTTTTTTCTGCGACGCCTGTCAGTTTTGACAGTTATTTCCCCTGTGTTCCTTCAATACAATGAACCTCGATAGTCGTAGAGCCGGGCGGTGAAGGTGAGCGCCTTTGCGCTCGAATCATAGCCGCCAGGCCAACCCAAAGGTCGGCTCTGGGCGCTTGATCGCCCTCCTTATTAGGCCTGAAGGTTTCCCAATAGCGCGACTAGCTCCTCAAATGAACGGCGGAAGGTAGAGACAATGGAAGGCCGCATCAGGATGAAGAGAGCGTTAACACGGAAGGCCGTCACGCTGGCCGCTATGGCGGTTGTCGACGGCCTGGCTGCGGCCCCCCGATGCGGCATGGCGCAGCAGCAGGGCGACTCCCTGACCAATCCAACGCCGGCCACCGGGACAACCGATGCCTCTCAGAGCAACGTCGCCTCGGTCACCGGGTGGTACTAAGCGCCGCCATAACCAGACACGCGCGGTGGCAGGCGACAGAAGAAATAAAAGGCGTTCAGTCTGTCACCCGCGTGATCTGGGTTACTACGAAACATTGGGCGCTAGAGCGGTATTCATTCGGGTGTAGCGCAAGCGGTTAGCTTGCGCTAATGGCAAACGCAATCGAAAACGGCGCTAGACAAGGGGAACAGCGATGTCCGAGAGATTCAATCATATCGTGAAGCGGAGACTGACGACGCTGCTCAGGGTGGTCTTCACCTTAATGGCGCAAGCGGTTTTGGCGTGTGCTCAGACAAGCGAGAACGGATCGGCAGACGGTTTATCACTTCAGCCTACGGATCAGCCCTGTCTCGACGCGAATGCGTCGGCAGGCACCATCCCGGCGCTGCTAGGGCTCGCCGATGTCGCCGCTAGGGGAACGGCGGCACCCGGCGGGCTCTGGCTTTCCGGGAATACGGCCGGGGGGCTCACACACCTGCACTGGATGGCCGGCAACCAGCCGGCGGGGCTGCTCAAGCTAGACGGCGAGGGCAAGGTTACGTTCGACCTGACGGTACTGGCCAGTGCCGCGGGAGGCTCGTCGGGAACCATTGCTGACCAGCGGGCGCGCGTCGCGTCATTCGTGCGCGCCGATGAGGGGCTGCGGCTTCTGGCCGAGTTGACGGGAGGGCCATACCGCATCTTGCTCTACGTCGGCCCGCTGGCCCCGACGCGGGCCGGCGGCATCAGTCACTATGGCTTGCTCAATCTCGACAACCGATTTGACAGCCGCATCAATCCCCTGCGGCCCAAGGGTCAGAAGCTCGACAGGGAATGCCCGCCGCAGGGGTTTGATTCAATGGTCGCCATAGACACAGATGTCTGCTGGTTCAACCTCGAAAACTGGCGCCTGATGCCGATGGCTCAGATGACCTTTCACGAGTTGGCCGAAGCGCACGCCCGGCTGGCGCTTGGCCTCGATTACCTGTCGCAGGGCGATAAGCCCGGCGCTCATGATGTCGCCCTTGACCGCGAGATTCGACTCAAGCAGAAACGGCCTGCGCAGTTCGTCGTCATGCCCAACGGGATGAATCTTCGCCTGGCGACGCGCGAGGACTGGCTGCGGTTGTTTGCCAAGTTAGCCACCGGGCGCTCCAAAGCGCGCAGTCATGCTGAATTCCGTTAGCGCCCGGTTTTCGCGGCATTTTTCACATGCAGTCAGGCCCTTGTCAGATTAGGCATTTCGGGAAGGTGGACGATGGCACAACAGTCACGCTCTAAACAGCTGAAGGACGATCCGTCAGGCAGCAACACCTGGAATCAGGATGAATCCCTGGCGATGATTGCGCACGAAATACGCAACACCAGCCAGATCATTCTTAGCTGGGCCGAACTGCTGTGCCGGCGAGCGCCCTCCGACGAAGCGATGTTGAAGGGCTTTGAAGTTATTCGGCGTAACGGGCGGCTCCAGGCCCGGCTGCTCAACCAGCTCCTCGCCATTTCGAGAAAGCAGCGCACCGACCTCTGGGATGACGCCAGATCCATTGCGCTGGTGCCGATCATGAAAGACGCCATCGAGACGATGGCCCCACAGGCGCTTGCGAAGACGATCCAGTTGACCTCCCACATCGAAACGCCTGCCGCCTCGATCATCGGCGATCCCGTTCAGTTGGAAGAAGTCTTTACCAACCTGCTGTCGAATGCCATCAAGTTCACGCCGCACGGCGGCCACATCGAAGTCCGGCTCAGACGTTCGGAGGGCGGCGTCGAGATCACCGTGAGCGATAGCGGCCAGGGAATCAGCGCCGATTTTCTGCCCTATGTCTTCGAGCGCTTCCGGCAAGAGAGACGCACCCAGACCGCGCAGGAGGGCCTCGGGCTAGGACTGGCTATCGCGCGGCATCTGGTCGAAAAACATGGCGGCAAGATCATGGCGCTCAGTCCCGGCAAAGGGCAGGGGGCGACCTTCAAAGTTTGTTTCCCCTTCGCGCCCGCTGTGGTGTCGGGTCCATCACGTACGGAAACCAAGGCACCCGCCCTATCGGGTCAGATATCGGGTCGGGCGGCGGACTGAATCTGAGCGGTGAGCGCGCCACCCGACCGACAAACTTCTGCCCCGGATCGGTTGCAGATGAATTTAGCCAGGGGAAGCGCCACAAAGGCATGATGAGATCAGGAAACACAAAAGCGATCATGAGTCTTCGTGCCTTCGTAGCTCAGGCTAATCGCATTTGCAAACCGCCATCGCCACATCCTCACAACGCCGTCTTTTGTAGTCGGTCACTGTCAAAACTGACAGTTATCGGCCTGGCAATCATCCGATACAATCGAGCCTGACCGGCATTATCGCTGGAGCGTGAGCGACCCTGCAAACACCAGCGGATGATAAGCAGTAAGAACCGGGGGCGTTATGAAACGATTCGCAAGATACTCCTTCATTCTCGTTTGCTCGATGGGCTTATCGCTGGCCATGCCGATCTCGTCATGGGCACAGGCGAAAGCGCAGCAGAAACAGGAGGCCGAGAAAGTCACTTCTGAACCTTCTCTTTCCACAGAGCAAGCGGCGGCGGCGACGACGCAAGCGCCGGGGAGCCCGGACAACGGACAAAGTAAGAACGGCGAGCTGGTCATCGCGCCATATCCGATCTCCAGCCCGGCCCTTGGCACCGGGCTCCAGTGGGTGGTCGGTTACGTCTTCAGGATGAATAAGGAAGATAAGCTCACGCCGCCTTCGTTCTTTGGCACGGTCGGCATGTATACCAGTAATGGCAGTTGGGGGGCGCTGGTCGGTGGCAGTTTTCACCTCAAGCAGGACAAGTATCGAGTCGTCGCCGGCATCGCCGATGGCAACGTCAACTGGGATTTTTACGGCGTCGGCAAGCTCGCCGGCGCCCGCGGCCTATTCCTGCCGATCAACATCAAAGGCAAGGGCTTCGGCGCGCAGACGCTGGTTCGCATCGCTAAGCATGTTTACCTCGGCCCGCGCTTTCAACTGCGCCAGATGAATGCCGGGATAGATTTCAGCCACCTGAAGTCGCGCGGCCTGCCGGAAGAGAACGACCAACTGCGGGCGGACATTGTCGCGGCGGTCGCCGGCCTGTTAAGCACGAGAACGGTCGCCATCGGGCCGCACCTTCAGCGCGACACCCGCGATGATACGTTTTATCCGACCGGGGGAACGATCTTGAATGTCGGCGGCGACTTCTTCTTAAAGGCGCTGGGCAGCAAGTTCGACTATCAAGTCTACCAGGTGAGATTCGAAGGCTATCACGGGTTGAGCGAGCGCCAGGTGCTGGCCTTCGGCGCGCTCGGCTGCGCCGCCGCCGGCGACCGCGTGCCGTTTTATGACCTCTGCCTTTACGGGGCGCGCAACTACGTGCGCGGCTACACGGCGGGCCGCTTCCAGGATCGCCGCATGTGGGCGACGCAGGCGGAATACCGTGTGCAACTGCCGAAGCTTCTGGGCATCGGCTTGACCGAGCGGCTGGGGGTAGTCGGCTTTGGCGGCGTCGGCTGGGTCGGCAAGCAATTGAGTGACATGGCCTTCGATGACCTGTTGCCGGGCGGCGGCGCCGGCCTGCGCTTCCGGCTGACGAAAAAGTACCCGATCAACTTCCGCATCGATTACGGCATCGGCAGAGTCGGCCACACCCTGTCGATGGGCGTCGGCGAAGCCTTCTAGGGGCGGGCCGACGACGATCTTGAAAGCATGCCGGCGAGCATGAAAAAGCAAAGCATCATCGCAACGCTTCTGACCCTGTGCTTGATGATCGGCGCGACCGCCGCCGGCGGCCCGCCGTCCGACCTCGGCGCACAGAAAGCGGCGCGGCTCGCGCCGCAGAAGCCGACGAAAGAAGACCTCCAGAAGCCTGAGGCCGGGGAAGCGGTGATCGGCTCAGCGGTGATGTGGGAAGACCCCTTTGACATTGAGCAGCGCGACCTCTTCTACGGCACCGGCGGCAAGAAAGGCGAGCCGGACCTGTCCGCCCGCTTCACTTTTGTTCAGAAACACCCCACCGGCCATTGGAAGAAGATCGATGTCGAAGACAGCCGGGGTCGCCGCTGGGTCGTGAAGTTTGGGCCGGAAGCCCGGCCCGAAACTGTCGCCAGCCGCATCGTCTGGGCCGTCGGCTTTCACACGGATCAGGATTACTTCGTCAAGCGCGCCCACATCGAAGGGTACGGCGATGACGCCATAGAAGATGTCCGATTCGAACGCGATAACGATGGCTTCAAGAAGGTCGAGCGCTGGGCCTGGGACTCGAACCCCTTCGTCGGGACGCGCGAGCTGGACGGCCTGAAGGTCCTGATGGCGCTGCTGAATAATTTCGATCTCAAGACGCTCAACAACAAGATCGTGCGGCCTTCGAAAAAGAATGGCAACGACCCCGCCAGGCTCATTTATTACGTGAGCGATCTGGGCGCGACGCTCGGCTCGACGGGAAAGTGGTTCACCAGCCTGCCGCTATGGGGAGAGTTGCCCGCCGGAACGCAAGGTCGTCCAAAAGATTTCGCCGAGCATCGCTTCATCGCCGGTGTGTCGCAGGGCGTCGTTTCGTTTCACGAGAAGCGGCAGCGGGCCGGTCGCGCCCTCGAAGGGGTGCGCGTCGAGAACGCCCGCTGGATGGGCAATCTCCTGGCCCGCCTTTCGGATCAACAACTGTCGGACGCCTTTCGCGCCGGCGGCTTCGACCAGACAGAAACGGCCATCTACCTGCGCGCCTTGCGCGCCCGCATCAACCAGCTCCAGAACTTGAAGTAAAGCGCCCCGTTTGGCTCTGCCTCATGTCGCTGTCGGCCCATTTTATTGGGTGAATGGGGCAACGAACTTGCCCGCCGCGCGCCGCCGACCCGGTTCACTGAGCAAGCTCGTCCGAAAAGCCGCTAGCGAATTTCCTTGCCTTTGTTTTGTCGCCCGGAGTATCATCTTTTACATTCCACGCGCCAAAACAAAGATCCATTTCAGATTCTAAGGTAGGTGTAGTATGCATAAAATCACGAATGGACATCGTGCCCTGATGGCTGTAGTCATCCTGGCGCTTTCGGTGTGCGTGTTTGCCGAGACCCCCCGGCGTGAAAAACTGGCAGCGATTCAAATTAAGAATTTCGGCTGTATTAACGATAATTATTTTCGCGGCGCTCAGCCGCAAGAGCGGGACTATGCGGCACTGGCCGCGCTCGGCGTCAAGACCGTGATCGATCTACAAGAAGAGGGCGAGGCCAAAGAAGCGCAACTGGTCGAAGCCGCCGGAATGAAGTTCTACCGGATCAAGATGAACACCAAAGACAAGCCGAATCAGCAACAGGTCGGAACCTTTCTTAAGATTGTCGATGACCCGGCCAATCAGCCGGTATTTGTTCACTGCCATGGTGGACGCCACCGCACGGGCGTGATGACGGCGGTTTACCGAATGATGCACAACGACTGGAGCGCCGATCAGGCTTTCACCGAGATGAAGCAGTTTCAATTTGAAAAAGGATTGGTCAGCCACGCCACGCTCAAGGCTTTCGTCTACGAATACCACGCCGGCCTCGGCAAGCAAAAATCGACAGACAAAGGCGGCAGCATACTTGTCGCCACTCCCAATCGCTAAGCTCATTACTGACGCAAGTCCTGGCCCGCCGCGCGCGGCAGGCTTCAGCTATGAAGCTTTGCCGCGCGGCGCCCGCCGCTCATTCTCCCGAAAGATTGGCTGCTGGCTGATATATGCTCGGATGACTTTGGCCCTCGCCGGATAAGACCTGCAACCTCGACCGACGGTGGCGCAAACCTTGCGTTTATTTCCTTCCGTGGGTGTTGAAATCCGCTCAGCCGCGCGTTTCACGACGCTGGCAAGGCTCGGGAACTGCTAAGGAAAGCCGCGAATTTAAGGGTTTCCTTCATACCGCGAAATCCAACGGCATCCGCGGGATTCTCCAGGATTCTGCGGGCTAAGGGATTCCTCTACGCCGTGCAATACCGCAGTACCCGCGGTATTCCGCTGATTTAAGGGTTTCCCTTTATTCCTTCTAGGGATTCACCTACCATTTATCGGGCCTGTTATCTTCCAAATGGATGAAATTCCTGCGCTAACCGCCTCAAATTGCTTTGTGTACGCTAGTTGCTTAAGTAAATCCTGCCGGAATCAAATGGCTCTGCTACCCCTGCCGAGGCGGGTTAGCTAGAGAGTGCATAGTTGAGGCGGCTTCAAACAATTTAATAAGAAAAAGCCCGTCCCTCTGTTGCCTTGTACGCTGCAGGTATGCCCCTATACCACCAATGTAGCCAGGTGTTACGAAGGAGGTATAAAGATGTTTCGTAACGATGAGCGATTGGCGGGATCCCTGCGCCATAAGTCCTTGAGGAGGACGAAGCGCCTACAGCAAAAGACTGTCTTGCCTCGACTCAGGGTGCAAGATCAACTGCGGCAAGTCTTGTCCATTAAAAAGCAGACCATTACTCCTCACTGGCAAGGTGAGGGCCAGGCATCGGCTCAGCCTGCTTCGGGCATAGGAGCCGGGGCGCGTGAGCAAAGCCCTGATTGGGCAGAGGCACTCATGCAGGCAATTTTAGATGTCAACCCGACCAGCCTGGCGGTACTAGATGAGACCGGGGCTATTCTTCATGTGAATAGAGCCTGGGAGCGCTACGCCGAGCGTTCCGGGATTAAAGCCGACCGCCGCGGAATGAATTACGTCGACGCCTGGCAAGAGGTGGCGGGGGCTACGGATGAGGCGGATGAGATAGCTAAAGGTATTCAACAGATTCTGATGGGCGAAATGACGGTGTTTCAAAAGCAATGTTATTGCGCCGGTCCGCTAACGCCGCACTGGGCGCTGCTGCGCGCGGCGCAATTCGACTCGGCCGGGCTCGGCAAGGCGCTTCGAGTTCTGGTCGCACATGAAGATGTCACCGCCAGCCTTCAGGCTATCGCGGCCATGCCGGGCGGCGAGAAACAGCTACGAAATGTCCTCAACCAGCTTTTGACGTTCGTGGCCGTGTTGGCACCTGACGGGACGCTCATTGAAATGAGCCACGCTCCCCTGGAAGCCGGCGGCATACAGCCGATTGCAAGCGACAGCGAAAAGTTCTGGGATTATTCATGGTGGAACTATGACGCTCAGGCGCGCGTCTGGTTTAGAGAGGCGTGCGAACGGGCCGCGAGCGGGCAGATGATACGCAGTGATGTCACGGTCAGTATGGCGGAGGGCCGCAAGGTGAGCCTCGATTTCATGCTCGCGCCGGTCAAAGACGACGACGGGAAGGTGACGCAACTGGTCGCCTCTGCCGTCGACATCAGCGAGCGCAAATGCATGGAAGAGGCGTTGCGCGACCTCAGCGGACGGCTGATTAGCGTCCAGGAGGCGGAACGGCGACGCATCGCCAGGGAGCTTCACGACGACTTGAACCAGCGGATGGCGATTCTCTCTATCGGGTTGCAACAGCTCGACCAGGCGATTCCGAGGCGCCACCGCGCGCTTCGGAATCGCATCCAGGGCTTGTGGGCAAGCGCCCAGGAGACCTCTGCCGAGATCCATCGCCTGTCTTATCAACTGCACCCTTCCAAGCTGGAGCATCTTGGCCTGATGGCCGCCGTGAAGGACTTCTGTGACGAAGTCTCCGAACGCCAGAGCCCGAAGATTGAGTTCCGGCACCGCGGCTTTCCGGCGGCGGTTCCCCAAGATATCGCGCTGTGCGTCTTCCGGATCGCGCAGGAATCCCTACACAATGTCGTCAAACACAGCGGCGCTGACGAATGCCACGTCATGCTGGAGAGAACTGATCAGGCGATCCACCTTTCCGTTACAGATAATGGGTGTGGGTTCAACGTCGGATCGGCAGGGGCGGCAATGGGACTCGGCTTGATCAGCATGCGAGAGCGTTTGCGCCTGGTTGGCGGCGAAATCTTCATCGATTCGCAACCTTCGCGGGGCACACATATAGCGGTCTCAGTTCCCTTGGCGAATTCAGCCCGAATACAGGCTGGGGAATAACCAAAGACGAGAGGAGAAGCTCGCCGCTTGCATCACTGAGGTGTCCCTGAAGGTGGCCGCCAATGGCATCCCCTAGCGGTTTGATGAGCGAGTGAAAGCATTATGAAACGCACACGCATCATCCTCGCCGATGATCATACTTTGCTGTCAGACACGATCAAGAACCTGCTCGAACCAGAGTTCGAAGTGGTCGCAACCTTTACCGATGGCCATGCGCTGGTCGAGGCGGCCCCGGGGCTAATGCCTGACATCACCGTCCTCGATATCGGGATGCCGTTGATGAATGGCTTGAATGCCGGCCAGCGGCTCAAGCAACTGTTGCCGACGGTCAAGCTGATCTTCCTGACGATGAATCAGGACCCCGAGCTCGCCGCCGAGGCGTTTCGCTGCGGCGCGTCGGGCTATCTGCTCAAGACTTCGGCGGCCACCGAGTTGATCCATGCGATCCGCGAGGTGCTGCGCGGCAGGTCTTATGTGACCCCGCTGATGACCAAAGATATGGTCGGCTCGTTCATCCAGAAGTTCAAGCACTGGCCGCCGCCGCATGAGCTGACGTTGCGTCAAAAAGAGGTGTTGCAGTTGTTGGCTGAAGGCTGCTCGATGAAGGAGATCGCCTATACGCTCAACATCACCCCACGGACGGTTGCCTTCCACAAGTACACGATGATGGAGCAACTCCAGGTAAAGACCAGTGCGGAATTGATTCAATATGCCATTAGAAATTCCATTGTCGCCACCTAAAGCCGTTTTCGATTGCGTTTGCGTTGTAGCGCAATCGGTTAGCTTGCGCTAGGCGCTGCGTAATCTAATGCGCATTAGATTGCGCCACACCCGATTGCCATCCGCTTTAGGTCCTGCCTGATCTGAATTCCTGCCCGGAAGTATGGCCCGCGTGGTGCGGCTAAAATAACCAGTCTCTGTCTGTTCTTCTCTGACCTGCAAGTTTATATAGTTTCCTTTACAGGTGAATCCGCCTATAATAGGGCCACCCAAGGAAAAAACCGTGTGATGTCGTCGTCAATGGGCGGCGAAAAGGACGGAGGGCGGATGATTCGCCTACTTGTTGCTGAAAACCATGCGCCCATGCGTGACCGAGTGGTTCGCTTCCTGGAGGTGGAATTCTCGGTGGTCGCTTCGGTAGCGAATGGCCAGGACGCCATCGACGCGGAATCCAGGATCAGCCCCGACGTCGTCATTCTTGACATCTCAATGCCAATAATGAGCGGCATCGAGGCCGCCGCTCAGCTTAAACAGCGTTGCTCGAAGGCCAAGGTGATTTTCCTGACCATGCACGAGGAGCCCGAGTGGGTGCAGGCGGCGCTGGCCACCGGCGCGCTCGGCTATGTGATCAAGCGGCGACTGGCGAGTGACCTGCGACCCGCCATCAGGGAAGTCATGGCCGGCAGGTGTTTTATCTCACCCTCACTGGCCGCCAAACCGTGTTGAGATGGCTGCACCGTGAAATGTCTTTGAGCATCAAGCCTCTCGCTCCGCCTATCCCATTGCCCTCACCGGAATTGATAAGTAGACCTGCGCGGTTAGGGAAATTCCTGATAGCCCCTGTAAGAATTGACAGTATCCACCCGGCGCAATGTGGAATATAAGTGTTTGGTTGGTATGTAAGTATTGGTCCCTGGAATCTCATGGTTGCCAGACGGCTTGCTTGATGGATATTGCGGGGCTCGAACAAGCAGGCTGAGGTGGCACGGCGATAAATCCACATTCCCTTTATAAAAGGTCATAAACGTGGGATTTTCATGATCGATTATTGTCTTTATCTATCCGGCGGATGTGAGTGACCTCTACTTGTTTGAGGGAAGGGGTCGCGTCTTGGCGAGTGTTCGCCTTCACGTTTCAAAGCGGTATAGGTTCCGCTCACGTTTTTATACGCCGGGTCATGTTCATTCGGGTGCCCATCCATTCCAGTCAGGAGAGCCCACTGGAGTCCTTATGCGCTCGTGTTCGCTCACAATGAACTTCTTGGCGGGCCTGCTCAACTTGATCTTGCTCCTGGCGACCTGCGCACCGGCGCGCGCCCAATCTGCCGCCGCACTTCAAGGTAGAGTGACGGACTCGACCGGCGCGGTCGTGGCCGACGCCATCGTCACCGTGCGCAATCCCGCAACCAGCCTGCAACAGATTGCGCAAACTGACAGCGAGGGCAATTACCAGTTGGCCGCCCTGCCCGTCGGCATGTACCGCGTTGAAGTCCGCGCCCCTGGCTTCCAGACAGAAATCGTCGAGGACGTGACCATCGAAGTCGGACGGTCGGCGGCGCAAAACTTTCAGCTTCATCCCGGCGACATCACGCAGGAGATGCTGGTTAAGCCCGACTCGCAGGCGGTGGAGCGGACGACCATCTCCGTCGGCTATGTGACCGACAGGCGGATGGTCCGGGATATTCCGCTAAACGGTCGCTACTTCCTCGACCTCGGACTGCTCGTTCCCGGCTCAGTGACCCCGCCGCAAAGCGCGTTCTCGGCGGCGCCCATGCGCGGCCTGGGGTCGCTCGCAATCAATACCGCCGGCAACCGCGAGGAAGCCGTCAACTACCTGGTCAATGGCATAACCCTCAACAATCTGACCTTCAGCTCGATCAGCTTCCAGCCTTCGATCAACAGCATTCAAGAGTTCAAGGTCGACAACTCGACCTTGAGCGCCGAATACGGTCAAAGCTCAGGCGCGGTGGTCAACCTCGCCACGCGCTCGGGCGGCAATGCATTCCACGGCGAGCTGTTCGAGTTTCTTCGCAACGACGCCCTCGATGCCCGCAACTTCTTCACCTTCACGTCGGCCGAGCCGCCACCCTTTAAGCGCAACCAGTTTGGCGGCAATCTCGGCGGCCCCATCGTCAAAAACAGGGCATTCTTTTTCTTCTCTTACGAAGGGCTGCGGCAGCGGCAAGGGCTTAACCTCGACAGCCTCGTCCTCAGCGAGGCGCAACGCGCTTCTGCGACCGACCCGGTGATCAAGCGGCTGATTGACCTGATTCCGCATGCCAACCTCGTGGACTCGTCCGGCACTTCTCGCTTCGTTGGCGCGGCCAGTGCGCCGGTCAATTACGACCAGTGGTCGCTAGACATCGGCTACACTCGCAGTGCAAACGAGCGGTTCCACGGGTTCTACAACCTTCTCCGCACCGAAAGCCGCGAGCCGACGCGATCCGGCAACACGATCCCCGGCTTTGGCAACTCGGTTCGGGTGCGGCGGCAGATCTTTACGTTGAGCGAGACGCATACTTTTGGCCCCGCCGCGGTCAACGAAGTTCGCTTCGGCTTCAACCGCTTCCGTTCGGCGACGACGCCGGATGCGCAGCTCAACCCGGCTGACTTCGGCATTCTCAATGGCCATAACGAGCCGATTGGACTGCCCCAAATCAACGTCGCGGGCGGCAGCCTCAACTTCGGCGGGCCGGCCAATTTCCCGTCCGGGCGAGGCGACACGACCTTTGTCGTCGCCGACACGCTGACCCGCCTGATTGGGTCTCACTCGCTCAAAGCCGGGGGCGAGTTCCGACAGTTTCTCAACAATAATTATCGGCTCGGCACCGGCTCGTTCAATTTCCCGACGGTCGCCGCTTTCCTCGCCGGGCAGGCAAACGCGTTCAGCGTGACGCTGGGCAATCAATCAAGCAGCATCACCGAAGGCGCGCTCGGCTTCTTTGCGCAGGACAACTTTAAGGTGCGGCCTAACCTGACGCTCGAGCTCGGACTGCGTTACGAATGGAACATGACGCCGACCGAGCGCTATGACCGCTTCATCGTCTTCGACCCCGCGAGCGCCGCGCTGGTGCGCGTCGGCACGGACGTTAGTGAGGTGTACAAGCAGAACAACAAGAATTTTCAACCGCGCCTCGGTTTTGCCTGGGACCCGTTCAATGACGGCAAGACCTCTGTGCGGGCGGCCTACGCGCTGATGACTGACCAGCCGATGACCAGTGTCGTGCTAAGCACGGCGGCGAATCCACCGCTTGCGACGCCGCTGACCTACACCGGCGCGGTCCGGCTCGGCAACGCCATCACCCTGGCCCGCGCCGCCGGCCTCGCCCCCCAGAGCGTCGCCCACGGCTTCGACAACGCCTACGTGCAATCGTGGAACTTCAACGTGCAGCGCGAGCTGATGCATGATCTTGCGCTAGGGGTCGGCTATATCGGATCGAAGGGGACACACCTGATTCTGCGGCGCAACATCAATCAGCCGGTTGATGGAGTGCGACCCTACCCGGCGCTGTCGGGCGCAAGCGACATTCTGCCGGGGACGCCGCTTGGGAACATCACCGAGGTCGAGAGTGCCGGCAACTCAAGCTACAACGCGCTGTGGGTGACGGCGCGGCAGCGGCTAAGACGCGGCCTCGATTTCAACGCCTCCTACACCTGGTCAAAGTCGCTCGACTACAACTCGTTCAGCACCGAGGGGATTGTCGTGCAGAACAGCTACGACCTCAGGGGCGATCACGGGCTTTCAGACTTTGACGCGCGCCACCGCTTCGTCGTCAGCGGCGTGTACGAGCTGCCATTCCGCGGCAACCGGCTCGTCGAAGGCTGGCAGCTGAACGCCATCATCCAGGCACAGAGCGGCAACCCGTTCGACGTGGTCACCAGCAACAGCACCGTCAACGGCGTGGCGGGGACGCTCAGACCCGACGTCACCGGGCCGATCCACATCATCGGCAGCGTAGACAGATGGTTCGACACCTCGGCGTTTATGCCCGTCGCCCGCTTCGGCAATCTGGGCCGCAATGTCGTCATCGGGCCGGGATTCAACAACACGGATTTTTCCGTCATCAAGTCGACGAAGCTCAGTGACCGCGTGAAAGCGCAGTTTCGGGCAGAGTTTTTTGACCTGTTCAACCACGCGAACTTCGGGCAGCCGGGCAACTTCGTCGGCACCCCGGGTTTTGGCCGGATCACCAGCACGCGGTTCCCCACTGGCGAGTCGGGTTCGTCGCGACAGGTGCAGCTCGCTTTGAAATTGATTTTTTAGAGCATTTTCGATTGCGCTACACCCAATAGCGGCGCCGACAGAATCAGCGCAAGCTTCGGGAAGGTGGACGATGATGAGTGTGAATAGTCTAATGCGAACCGGATTGAAACTCGTCGTGGCCATGCTGTTGCTCGCCGGCCTGGCCATCGTTTTGTCGCCGGCAGCGGCGCGCGCTCAACGAGCCAGAAACGCGAAAGGGATTCTGGTGCTCTACTGGTACAACAAGGACTTCCCCGCTAATGTCATCTTCGACCAGAGCTTTCAGGCAACGCTGCAATCAGCCTCCGGCGGAGCCATCGAATACTACCCCGAATACTTTGAAACCGACCGCTTCCCCGGAGAGAGCTACGAGCTGCTGCTGCGCGATCACCTGCGGCAGAAGTATGCTGACCGCACGGTAGATGTCATTGTCGCCGCCGGCGATCCGCCGCTTGAATTCCTGCTCAAGTACCGCAAGGACCTCTTCCCGCACACGCCAATTGTTTTCGCCTCGGCCAAGGTTCCCGCCGCGGAAGTGCTCGCGGCAGGGCCGGGCATGACCGGGTTCATTATTCTCGGCGCGTACAGAGAAACGCTCGACCTGGCGCTGAAATTACACCCGGACACGGAGAATGTGTTCGTCGTTAGCGGCACGCTCGCACATGACAAGAAATATGAGGAGCTGTGCCGCGAGCGGCTCAAGGACTACGATAGCGGGGTGGCGATCAATTACCTGACCGACCTCGCGCCCAAGGAATTGGCCGCGAAGGTGCGGAGCCTGCCGAAGCGGTCTGTCGTCTTCTACATCTGGCAACAGGTCTATGACGAAGCGGGTGGCCTCTTAGAAACCAAAGATATCCTGACCCTGGTCACCGCTTCGGCGACCGCGCCGGTCTACGGGCTATCGAGCTGGCAGGTCGGCAAGGGGATTGTCGGCGGCCAGGTGCTGACGTTGGAGGCGAGAGGGACGAAAGCCGCCGAGATTGCCTTGCGCATCGTCAATGGAGCGCGGGCGCAGGACATTGCCGTGCAGATGGCCCCGCTCGTACCCATGTTCGACTGGCGCGAGCTGAAACGCTGGGGCATCAGCGCGCGGAGTCTTCCGCCTGATAGCGTCGTCCGCTTTCGTGTCCCTACCTTTTGGGAACAGTATAGGTGGTATGTCTTAACCGTGCTCGGGGTGATGCTGATTCAATCAACGCTCATTGTCGTGCTCGTCATCAATCGTTCCCTAAGGAAAAGGGCCGAAATTGAAATCAAACGGTTTGCCTCGCTCGCCGCCGCCCAGCACCAGCGCCTGAACGATGTGGTCGCCCACGCGCCGGGCATCGTCTGGGAAGCCCTCACACAGCCTGACGGCCATCCAGGGAAAGCCACTTTTGTGAGCGAGTATGCCGAAAAGATGCTGGGCTACAGCGTCAAAGAGTGGTTGGCGACACCGGGCTTCTTACAATCCATCACTCACCCCGAAGACCGCGAAAAGACCGCCGCGGTCTTCGAAGGCGGCAAGGAGGGCAGGGTTCAATTCCGTTTGACGACCAGGGATGGGCGACAGTTATGGGCCGAGGCGCACCTGACCTGCATCTACGATGAGGCGGGAAGGGTCATCGGCCTGCGCGGTATTATGTTGGACATTAGCAAAAGAAAGCAGGCCGAAGCGGCTTTGCTGGCGGCGCAAGAGAGCTTAACGATAGCTGTCGAAGCCGCGCAGCTGGGGACATGGGACCTGGATTTGACCAATGATTTTTCGGGGCATCGCAATCTTCGCCACGACCAGATTTTTGGTTATGACACGCCGCAGACAAACTGGGGCCGCGAGATCGCCCGGCGTCACATCGTCGAGGACGACCTGGAAGTTTTTGACGCCGCCTTCGCCCGCGCCAGGGTAAGCGGAGAGCTTAAATTCGACGCCCGCGTGCGCTGGCCCGACGGCAGCATTCATTGGATGGCGGCGCGCGGGCGTTTCTACTCCGACAAGAGCGGGCAGCCGACGCGCGGCGCGGGCGTGAACTTTGATATCACCGAGCGCATGGAAGCTCAACAGGCGCTGATGGACTTAAGCGGCAAGCTGATCCGCGCCCGCGAGGACGAGGGCGCCCGCATCGCCCGCGAGCTGCACGATGACATCAGCCAGCGCATCGCTCTCATCTCTATCGAGTTGGACCTGCTCAGTCAGAACCCGCCGCCCGCCCAGGCCGAATTCCATCAGACAGCTCAGGGCATCCTCAAGCAGACCCTCGAACTCATGACCGAGATTCACCGCCTGTCGCACGACCTGCACCCCTCCAAGCTGATTCACCTCGGCGTTGGCGCCGCGCTGAAGAGTCTCTGCGCCGAGCTCTCGCAGGTCTACGGCCTCAGTCTCGAATTTCGCGCCATCGATCTGCCCCCCGACCTTCCCCAAGACCTCTCGCTCTGCCTCTACAGGATCGTGCAAGAGTCGCTCAACAACGTCATCAAGCACAGCGGCGCCAGGAACGCGCAGGTCGAGCTGCGCGGGACCGGGTCCGAAATCCGGCTGCGGATTGCCGATTCGGGAAGCGGCTTTGACATCGAGTCAACAACGAACAGGAAAGGCATCGGGCTGATCGGCATGCGCGAGCGTCTCCGCCTGGTCGGCGGCACCTTCTCGATTGACTCGCGCCTCTCGCAGGGCACGAGGATTGAGGTGCGGGTGCCACTGGCGCGCAGGGGAGTGGCTTTCGCCGAGCAGCGCCATTCGCGATCAGCAACTTGAGACCACGGCAAACGTCACGACCGCGCCTCCTTCGCTCTACGCGGCGGCCGGCATCCGCCTCGGCACCATCCAGGCGCTCGGAGCAAATGATGCCGACGGTCTGTCACCAGTACATCTCACAGCTTAAGGAGGCTCTCTCTTTTACTGGGCATGACTCAGGTTGTAACTTTCCGGCTTCGTCAAACGTGATCTCGTTAGCGATCAAGCGACCGTTTCAAAGGAGATCGGAAAGATGCAATCAAATGAAACTTACGATGCCATAATTATCGGCGGCGGCGTGGCAGGGCTGACCGCCGCCACCTTCATTGCGCGGCAGGGCAAGCGCGTCAGGTTGTTTGAGCAAGCGCACGGCCTCGGCGGGCGCGCACGGACAAAGACGCGGGACGGTTTTCATTTCAACATCGGGCCGCATGCGCTCTATCGCGGCGGGCGCGGTATCGAGATTCTGCGCGAGCTGGGCGTCCGTGTGAGCGGGCGCGTGCCTGCGGTCTCCGGCGCGTTTGCCATCAAAAATAATCAGAAGCACACCTTCCCTTCAGGGATCACCTCGCTGCTGACGACCGGCCTGTTCGGGCTGTCGGCAAAGCTCGAAGCCATGCGCTGGCTGGCGTCACTGCCGAAGCTCGATACGAAAAGCCTGATGCGCGTCAGCCTGCGCGAGTGGCTCGAGGGCCACATCACGCACAGCGAAGTGCAAGAGTTCTTGATCGCGGCGCTGCGCATCGCGACCTACACCAACGCCACTGAGCGGTTGAGCGCCGGCGCGGCGCTCAGGCAATTGCAACTGGCTTTCGCCAAAGGCGTCCTCTACCTCGATGGCGGCTGGCAGACGATTGTTGACGGGTTGCGTGACGCCGCGCTCGCAGCCGGTGTCGAGATCGAAACCGGCGCGAAGGTCGAGCGTGTCGAGCGCGATCCGAATGGCGCGGCGCGCGCCGTTCGCACTGCGGATGGCCGAATCATCTGCGCCGCCAGTATCATCATCGCCGCCAGTCCGGAGATAGCCGCACGTCTGGTCGAGCGCGGCGAGCAGACCGGGTTGGCGCGCTGGGCCGACGCCGCCATCCCCGTGAAAGCGGCATGTCTGGATGTCGCGCTCACACGCTTGCCCATGCCAAAGGCGCTTTACGCGTTCGGCATGGATCGCCCGCTCTACCTGTCCGTGCATTCGGCGTCGGCGCGACTGGCCCCGGCGGGCGGCGCATTGATTCACGTGGCCAAATATCTGGCGCCCGACGCCGACGACGCGGCGGCGCAGGTCGAGCGCGAGCTGGAGAATCTGCTCGACCTCGTGCAGCCGGGCTGGCGCAAAGAGGTGGCGCATCGCCGCTTCCTGCCTGACCTGACGGTGATGAACGCCGTGGCGCTGGCCACGCAAGGCGGCACAGAAGGCAGGCCCGGCCCGCGGGTTGACGAGGTGCCCGGCCTCTACGTCGTCGGCGATTGGGTCGGCGCGGAAGGCATGCTGGTTGATGCCAGCCTTGCGAGCGCGCGGCGCGCCGCGGAGCTGGTAGCCGCCGCGCGAACTTTCAAGGCGCATGCTATCGTTTAATCTCTGCTTGCCTCAGCGGCGGCTGAGCGCAGCGCATCCTTGAATATCATTGGAGAGATTATGACGATTACCAACACGCAAACGGGCACGAATATATCCGAGATTGCCGAAGGCATCTATCGCATCAACACGCCGCTTGACGCCATTCCGGGCGGCTTTTCGTTCAATCAATATCTCATCGTAGACGAAGAACCGCTGCTGTTTCACACGGGCCTGCGCAAGCTCTTTCCGCTGGTGCGCGAAGCGGTCGCGCATGTTCTGCCGGTCGAGCGTTTGCGCTACGTCGCCTTTTCGCATGTCGAAGCCGATGAATGCGGCGCGCTCAACCAGTGGCTTGCCGCAGCGCCGCAGGCCCAGCCGGTTTGCAGCCGTATCGCTGCCCTGACTTCAATCGAAGACCTGGCCGACCGCGCGCCGCGTGTGCTGGCCGATGGCGAGCGGCTGACGCTCGGTCGTCACACGGTCGAATGGTTCGACACGCCGCACCTGCCACATGGATGGGAGAGCGGCTTGATGATGGAGCGCGAAACCCGCACGCTGTTGTGCGGCGACCTGTTCACGCAACCGGGCGCGAAGATGCCGGCGCTCACCGAGTCCGACATTTTGGAGCCGAGCGAGGCCCTGCGCGGCAAGCTCGATTACTTTGCGCATTCGCGCAACACGCGCGCCATGCTTGAGCGGCTGGCGGCGACCGAGCCGCAAACGCTCGCCTGCATGCATGGCAGTGCATGGCGCGGTGATGGCGCGGCGTTGCTGCGCGCGCTGGCTGATCGCATGGACCAGTAATCAGAAGAGCGCGCCACCGGATGGCTTGACCCATGACTGCTTACGCCGAAACGCTCGACAATGACCGCCGACTGCTCTGGGGCTTATGTTACAGAATGACCGGCAACGCCGCCGACGCCGAAGACCTCGTGCAAGAGACATTCGTGCGCGCGCTTGAGCATCCGCCGCGCCGCACAGATGAGCCGTTGCGTCCCTGGCTGGTGCGCGTGGCGATGAACTTGAGCCGCGACCTGCTGCGTCGGCGTCGGCGGCGCGATTACACGGGGCCGTGGCTGCCGTCGCCTGTGCCGACCGATGAAGCAAGCCTGCCATCGTTTGAGCCCGCGGCGCCCTCCACGGATTCACCGGCGGCGCGCTATGACCTGTTGGAGAGTATCTCGTTCGCCTTCCTGCTGGCGCTCGAAGCCCTGACGCCGCAGCAGCGCGCCGTGTTGTTGCTGCGCGACGTGTTCGATTATTCGACCGCTGAAACCGCTGCCGCGCTCGACCTGACGGCAGCCAACGTCAAGGTCACGTTGCTCCGCGCCCGCAAGCGCATGAAAGATTACGACCGGCGGCGCGCCGACCTCAGTCCCGCCAAACGCGAAGCGACGCGGCGGGCGCTCGAACAATTCCTGCTCTACCTGAACAGCCGCGACGCCGAAGGGCTTGAGCGATTGCTCGCCGCCGATGTGGTCAGCCTCTCGGACGGCGGCGGCCAAGTGCAGGCGGCGCTGCAACCCATCCGCGGGCGCGACAAGCTGTTGCGCCTGATCGCCGCGCTCAACCTGAAGCTGAAGGGCAAGCCGCGCCCGGTGTGGCGGGTGCTGAACGGCTTGCCGGCGATTGTTTTTGAAGACGTCGCTTCGACGGCGACGCGCGCCACACGCTACACCGTGCAGATCGAGTTAGACGACGCCGGGCGCATCTGCCGGCTCGATTCCGTGCTTGCGCCGAGCAAGCTGACCGCCGTTTAATGGCGGCGGAGGCTGTGCAATGAAGAAAGTCGTGTGGGGTGTGCTGGGCGTTGCCAGGATCGCAACGCAGAAAGTGATTCCGGCGATGCAGCGCGGCGCGTGGTCCGAGGTGCGGGCCATCGCCTCAAGGGATTATCACAGGGCCGAAGCCGCAGCCCGCGAGCTCGGCATTCCCACCGCTTATGGCGCTTACGAAGAACTGCTCGCCGACCCGCAGATCGAAGCCGTCTACATCCCGCTGCCCAATCACCTGCATGTGCCGATGACGATTCAAGCCGCCGAAGCCGGCAAGCATGTGCTTTGCGAAAAACCGATTGCCTTGTCGGCAGACGAAGCGCGCCAGTTGATCGCCGTGCGCGACCGAACGGGTCGCCGCATCGAAGAAGCCTTCATGGTGCGCACGCACCCGCAATGGCTGGCGGCGCTCGACCTTGTGCGACAGGGGCGCATCGGCGAGCTGCGCGCCATTAGCGGCGTGTTCAGCTACTTCAACCGCGACCCGCAGAACATTCGTAACCGGCCCGAATATGGCGGCGGCGCGCTGATGGACATCGGTTGTTATCTGGTGGCGATGTCGCGTTACCTGTTTCAAGGCGAGCCGCGTCGCGTGATGGCTTTGATCGAGCGCGACCCTGAGATGCAGGTTGATCGGCTGACTTCAGGCATTCTCGATTTTGCCGGCGGGCAATCTACTTTCGTGTGCAGCACGCAGATGGTGGCTTATCAGCGCGTGCAAATCTTTGGCGCGCGCGGGCGCATCGAGATCGAGATTCCCTTCAACGCGCCGCCCGACCGCCCGACGCGCATCTTCATCGACGATGGCTCAAGCCTGTTCGGTGAAGGCGTCGAGACCGTCGAGCTTCCCATCGTTGACCAGTACACGATTCAAGGCGACCGGTTCTCGCAGGCGATTCGCGAAGACCTGCCGTCGCGCTATCCGCTCGAAGACGCCGTGCAGAACATGGCCATCATTGACGCGCTCTTGCGCTCGGCGGCGTCTCAGCAATGGCAGACACCCTGAAGCGCCGGGCTGTGCGAGAATCATTCCTCCCTTTTAAGGCCCAGGATTTTCTTAGAACCGCGGCGGCGAATTATGTATAATGCCGTTTCCGGTTCCATCTATCTCGTCGTTATCGTCAACCAACAGTTGAAAAATTGCAGGAGGAAACACCACCTATGTCTATTCGCCGCCTATCCCGTGCGCTGATTCTCATGCTCGTTTGCGCCACCGCCTTGATGGCGCAGACGGCGCGCCACCCGCTCAAGCTGGACGATGTTTTCCGCATGCGCGACGTGCGCGACCCGCAAATCTCGCCCGATGGCCAGTGGGTCGCTTATGTGGTTTCGACCACCGACGTCAAGGAAGACAAGAGCAGCTCGCACATCTGGCTGGCGAGCTACGACGGCAAGAGCGACCGCCAGTTTACCTTCAGCCTCGACAGCGAATCGTCGCCGCGCTGGTCACCGGACGGCAAATACCTGTCGTTCACGTCGGGGCGGCCCGGCAAGGCCAAGGGCAGCCAGGTGTGGCTGATGGATCGCAGCGGCGGCGAGGCGTTCCAGCTTACAGAGTTGAAAGGCCGCTTGCAGGGCTACGAATGGTCGCCCGATGCCAAGCGACTGGCGCTGGTCATCGGCGACCCAGACCCTGATGAAGAACCGAACCCGACGCCACCGGCTAACGCCACGCCACCGGCTAACCCCGCGTCGCCTACGGATGCGAGCAAGCCTGCCGACAAGCCTGCCGACAGGCCGAAAGCGCCCAAGCCCATCGTCATTGACCGCTACCACTTCAAGCAGGACGTACAGGGGTATCTGCTTTCAGGGCGTCACAGCTACATCTACCTCTACGACATCGCGACAAAGAAGCTGGAGCGGCTGACCGCAGGCCGTGTCGATGAAGCCGCGCCCTCCTGGTCGCCCGATGGCAGCCGCATCGCCTTTTTGAGCAACCACGGACAAGACCCCGACCGCGAGCCGTCCTATCAGGTCTTCGTTGCCGAGGCGCGCGCCGGGGCGACCGAAAAGGCGCTGACGCCGGCTACGAGCCGCGGCGGGCGGGCGCGCTTGGAGTGGAGCCCGGATGGTCGCTGGATCGCTTTTGTTGAAGGCGATGAGAAGAAATATGGCGCCTACAACATGGATCATCTGGTGTTGGTCGCCGCCGACGGCAACAGCGCGCCGCAGCATGTCAAAGCCGTCGAAGACCTCGACCGCGCCATCTCGTCGCCGCGTTTCAGCGCCGACGGCAAAGCGATCATATTTATGGTCGCCGACGACCGCTCGGTCTACCCGGCGCGCGCCGCGATTGCCGGCGGCAGCGTCGAGCGCCTGCTTGCGCCGCCGGTCGTCGTTTCAAGCTGGACGACCGCCGCGGGCCACGCGACAGTGCTTTCGGGCGGTGACACGAAGGCCACGGAAGTCTATGCCGTGGACGGCAGCACCTTGCGACAGCTCACGCACCAGAACGACGCGCTGATGGCCGAGCTTGATATTCCGCCGACCGAAGAAGTCGGCTTCAAGAGCAAGGACGGCACCGAAGTGCATGGCTTGCTGACTTATCCGGTGGGCTATGTGAAGGGTACGCGGGTGCCGCTGCTGCTGCGCATCCACGGCGGCCCGAACGGCCAGGATCAACATTCGTTCAGCACCGAGCGGCAATGGTTCGCGGCAAACGGCTACGCGGTGCTGGCGGTGAACTATCGCGGCAGCAGCGGGCGCGGCCAGAAATTCTCGCGCTCGATCTTTGCCGATTGGGGCCATTACGAAGTCGAAGACCTGCAAGCCGGCGTCGATCATGTCATTCAGATGGGCGTCGCTGACCCTGACCGCCTGGGCGTCGGCGGCTGGAGCTATGGCGGCATTCTGACGGATTATATGATCGCCAGCGACAACCGCTTCAAGGCGGCGACCAGCGGCGCGGGCACGGCATTCACGGTCTCTTTCTACGGCACCGACCAGTACATCATTCAGTATGATTACGAGATCGGCCCGCCTTGGGACCCGAAAGCCTGGGAGACTTATGTGAAGCTCTCTTATCCGCTGCTGCACGCCGACCGCATCAAGACGCCGACGCTTTTCTTAGGCGGCGAGCGCGACTTCAACGTGCCCATACAGGGCAGCCAGCAGATGTATCAGGCGTTGCGCAGCCTCGGCGTAGACACCCAACTGGTGATCTACCCGAACGAGTTCCACGGCATTCAGCGCCCAAGCTATAACCGCGACCGGCTGGAGCGTTACCTCGCCTGGTATGACAAGTACATCAAGCGCGCGGCGGGCGCGGCCAGCGCCGGCTCGTCGGAGAAACGTTAAGATATCGCGCGCGACAAAGTGAAGCGGCGGGTTAGCCGCGAATGACACGAATCACCCCGACCGGCACGATGAACGGGTGAGTGCCTCAGCGTCGTGACTGATGGTGCGATTCGTGTCATTCGCGGCTCCTTGTTTAAGAGGCGATCATCTCTCGCCATTCGTGTCGCGCCCGATGCCGTGATGAAAGACCAGATGGCCGCCGCACCAGCCGCCCACGCCCAGCACAATCAAGCCGAGACTTTCGAGCGCCAGCGTCGCGGCGCGGCTGTGGCCTTCGGGCGGCGTCGGCCCGCCGCGTAATAACAGGCTGGCCGCATAGAGGCTGACGGCAAGCAGCATCAGCATCATGTGCGTGGTCGCCAGCTTCTGCGCTTGAGGCCGCTCTTCGATTGCCGCGTAGTCCGCCGCGCCCGCCATGCCCGCGAGCAGCGCAACCGCCAGCCCCGCGGCAATATTCCAGAATGAGATGGCCCACCAGACGGCTTCACCGCGCCAGCAGCCGACTGCGTCCCAGAGCAGCGAGGTGCCGAGCAACGCCAGCGGAAAGTCACTCAAGACCGCATGCAGCGGGTGGCCAAACACGCGCAATCCTTTGCCCATACGTCCTCGGCTATGCTTTCGCGGCAAAGACCGCGAGCAGCAGGATCACGAAAGCGACGACGGCGACCAGGCCGTGAATGGCGACGTACGGCTTGGGCAGCGCCTGCCGCCGCAGGTGGTACGAGAAGAGCACGAAGCCGCCGATGGCCGCGCCGGCGAATAAGACGAGCGCGATGATGGCCTTCGTTGATCCGGCGCCGCCCATGACGGCGACGATTAAAGCCACGAGGCCCGACGCGGCGATCACGCCATGCAGGATGGCCAGCCCCATCGGCGGCAGCTCTTTGCCGCTGAATCGCATGATCGCCATAACCGCGCCGCCGAGCGCGGCGACTGCAAACAAGATAGCTGCTAGTGTCACGTTCTTCCTCCCACAGAAGATGTTGGAGCATTGCTTCACTGGTACAGAGCCGCGGGCGGGCGATTGGTTACAACCCGGAGAAATAAAAAACGGCTTGTAACCTTTCGGCGGCGGCGTACTCTTTATCATGAGAGGAAGAGTGAAATGATGGCAGACGTGAGCGCGGTGCCTGTGAGCGCGGAAAAGCTCTCGGACGAAGAAGTGGTCGAGCGCGTGCGCGCTGGCGACACCGCATGGTTTGAAATCCTCATGCGGCGCTACAACCGGCGGCTCTTTCGCGTCTCGCACTCGATCCTCGGCGACCCCAGTGAGGCCGAAGACGTGATGCAAGACGCTTATGTGCGCGCGTACACGCACCTTGATCAGTTCGATGGCCGGGCGCGATTTGCCACCTGGCTGACGAAGATTGCCGTTCACGAATCATTGGCGCGGCTGCGCCGCCGCCGCCGTCTTGTCGAGATGGACGCGTACACGGAAGCGAGCGAGGATCACAGGATGCCGGTATCCAACACGCCCAGCCCTGAACAGGAGGTGCTGATCCGCACCCTCGGCATCATTCTGGAAGCCGCCATCAACGGCCTGCCGGCGGCTTACCGCTCGGTCTTTATGCTCAGAGAGGTTGAAGAGATGAGCACAGCCGAGACCGCCGAGTGTCTCGGCATCAGTGAAGAGGCCGTCAAAGTGCGCCTGCACCGCGCGCGCTCGCGGCTGCGCAAAACGATCACCGCCCAGACCAGCCTGGCGACCGCGTCGGCCTTTCAGTTCGACGGCGCGCGCTGTGACCGCCTCGTCGCGCGCGTTCTCGAAAGGATCACCCCGCAGTCAAGCTGACCCGATTTGTGGCGCAAGCGGTTAGCTTGCGCAGGGGCTCGCGCAAGCTAACCGCCTTGCGCCACATCGGATCGAAACTGCTCTAATCGCCTGCCGGCGATTCAATCGCGGGCGGGTGCGGGTGGCGCTTGAACAGATGAGTCGTCCAATCCTTGAACTGCTCCATGTAAACATAGACGACCGGCGTGATGTAGAGCGTCAGCAGTTGCGAGACCAGCAGGCCGCCGACTACCGATAAGCCCAGAGGCCGCCGCGATTCCGCGCCCGCGCCCAGCCCTAAAGCAATCGGCAGCGTGCCGAGCAGCGCCGCCATCGTCGTCATCATAATCGGGCGGAAGCGCATCAGGCTGCCTTCAAAGATCGCCTCTTCGGGCGACTTGCCTTCGTTGCGCTGCGCTTCGAGCGCGAAGTCAATCATCATGATGGCGTTCTTCTTAACGATGCCGATCAACATCACCAAACCGACAAACGCATAAATATTCAAATCGACGCCGAAAACCATCAGCGTCAGCAGCGCCCCGAACCCGGCAGAAGGCAAGCCCGATAGAATCGTCAGCGGGTGAATCAAGCTCTCGTAGAGAATGCCGAGCACGATATAAATCACCAGCACCGCGACGAGCAGCAACATCCCCAACCCTTGAAGCGACGATTGGAAGACCTGCGCCGTCCCTTGAAACGACGTGCTGATCGTTTCCGGCAGCTTCATCTGGCCGACCGTCTGCTGCACCTGATTGACCGCATCGCCAATCGATACGCCGGGCTTGAGGTTGAACGAGACCGTCACCGACGGCAACTGGCCAGAGTGATTAACGGTCAACGGCCCGACGCTGGGCTTCAAGGTCGCCACCGTGCCGAGCGGCACTTGCTGGCCGCTCGCAGTCTTGACGTAGAGCAGGCTGAGCGCCGCCGGGTCGGCTTCGTATTCGGGCGCGACTTCCATCAGCACCCAGTACTGATTGCTCGGCGTGTAGATGGTCGTCACCTGCCGCTGCGCGTAGGCGCTGTAGAGCGCGCTCTCCAACTGGATGGCCGAGATGCCCAGGGATTGCGCCTTGTCGCGATCCATCTCGACGGTCACCTGCGGGCTGGTGATCTGCAAGTCCGTGGTCACGTCCTGCAAGATGGGCAGTTGGCGCAGCGTCTCTTCGACGCGCGGCGCGGCCTCGTACAGCTCGCGGTTGTCTGCCGATTGCAGGGTGAACTGGTACTGGCCTTTGCTGGTGCGGCCTCCGACGTTGATTGCCGGTGGGTTCGACAGGTAAACGTTCAGGCCGGGAATGCGCGACAGTTTCGGGCGCAGCTCTTGAATGACTTCGTCGGCGCTCAAGCGGCGCTCGCCGCGCGGCTTCAGACGGATCAGGAAGCGCCCATTGTTCGACGTTGAGTTGGCGCCGCCTGAACCGACCGACGACATGAAGGCTTCGACGTTCGGGTCTTGTTGAATGATGGCGGCGGCCTGTTGCTGGTGCTTGACCATCGATTCAAACGAGATGTCCTGCGCCGCTTCGGTGGTGGCGTTGATCTGCCCCGTGTCTTCGCTGGGGATGAAGCCCTTGGGAATCTTGTCGAAGAGATAAATCGTCGCCACGAGGATCAGACCTGAAACCGCCATCGTCGCGGCCCGGTGCGCCATCACATGCCTGAGCGTCCAGCGATAAGCCGCCAGCATGCCATCAAAGACGCGCTCGGACATTTGGTAGAGCCGACCGTGCCGCTCGCCTTTGTGTGCGCGCAGGAAGCGGCTGCCGAGCATCGGCGTCAGCGTCAGCGACACCAGGCCCGAAACCAGAATCGCCGCCATAATCGTCACGGCGAATTCATTCAGCAAGCGACCCAGGATGCCGCCCATAAACAGCACGGGAATGAAGACGGCGGCCAGGCTGATGGTCATCGAAACGATGGTAAAGCCGATCTCTTTCGCGCCCTTGAGCGCCGCCTGAAACGGGCGCTCGCCCAGCTCGACGTGGCGCACGATGTTTTCCAGCATGACGATGGCGTCGTCAACGACGAAGCCAACCGATAGCGTCAGCGCCATCATCGATAGATTGTCCATCGTGAAGCCGAGCAGGTACATCACCGCGAAGGTGCCGAACAGCGACATCGGCACGGCCAGGCTGGGGATGATCGTCGCCGACAGGTTGCGCAGGAAGAGAAAGATCACCAGCACGACCAGGAAGACCGTCAGCGCCAGCGTGAACTTCACATCGCTGATCGATTCGCGGATGCTCTGCGAGCGGTCGAATAGAATGTTCAAATCGACCGACGCCGGCATCTGCTCGCGGAAGGTCGGCAGGATCTTCTTAACGTTATCCACGACTTCGACGGTGTTGGTGCCGGGCTGGCGCTGGATGGCCAGCACGATGGCGCGCTCGTCGTTAAACCAGCTCGCCACCTTGTCGCTCTGCACACTGTCGAGCACGCGGCCCAGCTCGCTCAGGCGCACCGGCGAGCCGTTCTGATAAGCGACGATGATGGGCCGGTACTGATCGGCAGTCTGAAGCTGGCCGTTCGCCGCGATGCGCAAAGATTTATTCGGGCCATCGAGCGTTCCCGTGGGCAGGTTGGCGTTCGACTGCGCGACGGCCTGCTGCACTTGATCCATGCTGATGCCGCGCGACGCCAGTTGATTCGGGTCGAGCTGGATGCGCACGGCGTACTTCTGCGAGCCGTAGACGGAGACTTGCGCGACGCCGTTGATCATCGAGATGCGCTGCGCCAGTTGCGACTCGGCATATTCGTCTACGGTTGAAAGCGGCAGCGTCGGCGAGCTCAAGGCCAGGAACAAGACCGGCGCGTCCGCCGGGTTGACCTTTTGAAATGATGGCGGCGTCGGCATCTCGGTCGGCAATTGCCGCGAGGCGCGGGCGATGGCGGCTTGAACGTCCTGCGCCGCCGCGTCAATGTCACGGCTCAAGTTGAACTGCACGACAATCGAGGTCGAGCTCTGGGCGCTCGTCGAGGTCATGTTATCGATGCCGGCGATGGTCGAGAGCTGTTTTTCGAGCGGCGTCGCCACCGACGAGGCCATGGTTTCGGGGCTTGCGCCCGGCAGGCTGGCGCTGATGTTGATCGTCGGGTAATCAACGTTAGGCAGCTCGCTTACGGGCAGCAGGCGATAACCCATGATTCCGAATATGAGGATGCCCGCCCAGATGAGGCCCGTCGTAATCGGGCGGCGGATGAAGAGACTGGCGATGTTCATAACTTCCCCGATAGTGACAAGTGACAAGTGACGAGTGACAAGACGTTGTCACTCGATCTCCTCGAACGCTGCGGCAGGCGCAGCCCTCTTGTCACTTGTCACTTGTCACCTGTCACTCTCTACGGATTGTCCTGTCCGGCGTTTTCCGTGACCCGCACACGGCTACCGGGACGCAAGCGCAACTGGCCATCGGTGACGACGGTTTCGCCGGGCTCAAGGCCGCTGGCGATGATGCTCTTTTCGCCCGCGGTGCGCTGCACCACAACCTTGCGCATCTCGACCGTCTGGTCGTCTTTGACGACGAAGACGTAAGTGCCCTGCTGGCCGGTCTGCACCGCCACCGAAGGCACGACCGTGGCATTCGCCTGCGAGGTCAACGTCACCGCGACGTTGACGAACTGGCCGGGCCACAGTCGCTGTTGCGCGTTCGCGAAGGTCGCTTTCATCTTCACGGTGCCGGTCGCCGGGTCTACGGCGTTATCGACAAAAGTCAGGGTGCCCTGTTCGGGCGGGCCCGCGTCATTGGGGAGGGTGCCTGTGACCGGCACCGCGCCCGCCGCCATGTAACGCTTGATCTCGGGCAACTGGGTTTCCGGCACCGAGAAGGTGACATTGATCGGCGTGACCTGATTGATAACCACCAGCGGATTCGGGTCATTGGCTTTGACGACATTGCCCTGATGAATCATCAGGCTGCCGGTCCGCCCGTCAATCGGCGCGCGAATCTCTGTATAGCTCGCCTCGACCGCCGACGACTGCACGGCGGCTTGCGCGGCTTTGACGGCATCGCGGGAACTGGCGACCGCCGCTTGATCCGCCTTGACGACCGCCGCGAGCGCCTCGGCGTTGGTGCGCACCTGGTCATACTGCTCTTTGGAAACAACGCCCTGTTTGGAGAGGTACTCGTAACGCTGCGCCTGCACGGCGGCGGTCTGCGCCTGCGCCTGGTCTTTAGCCAGATTAGCCTGCGCCTGCCGCTGTTCGTTGACGGCGCGCGCCTGGTTGGCCGCCGCGCCCGCCAGATTGGCCTGCGTCGAGCGCGGATCAATATTAAAGAGCAAGTCGCCTTTCTTGACGAACTGGCCTTCGGTGAAGTTGACCCGGGTGATCTGTCCTTCGGTCTGCGACGTGACCGACACGGTCGAAGCCGGCTCGGCGCGGCCTATGGCGCTGACCTGTAGCGGCACGGTCTCAAGCGTCACCTGGGTTGCTGCTACGGGCACGGCGGGCGGCTGCTGGGACTGTCCCGCGGCCTGCTGCTTCTTGGTGAAGACGCCTGAAAAAAGAATCGAGCCGACGATAACCGCAGCGAGCGTCGCCGCGGCAATCAAGCCGCGTCGCCCCAGCCGCCGAATGATGATTTTATAATCGGGAATTCGTAATCGCTGGAGGGTTTTCTTAAAATCGTTGCTCTGCATAATCGGTTCTCCCAAACGCATCGCGCGGCGTCCCGGGTCGCGGTGATTCGATGACCCATGCGCCGCGCTAATATGGTTTGCGCTCTTTAATTAAGTACGACGACCGGGCGCTGCCGGTTACGTCGGTCTGCCGCCCGGCTTCAGCGCTTCAAAGATACGCGGCGGCATATCCTTTCAGAACAAGTGTCGCGCTTCCTGCACCGATCATGTACATAAACCGGCGTCCTGCTCGCCCCCTGGCTAGGTGTGCAATGGATGTGCCGTCACGCCCACGCTTCGGCCAACGCGCTTGACAGCCGGAGCCATTGGCCATAGGCTTTCTTGGGCTATCCAGTCCTGATTCAGCTAAACAATCTTGAGAACTGAGAGGGTGCAATGAGTCTGATTCGTCTCGTCCCGCAAGCGCAGCCCCAGGCCGATTTGAAGACCGTCTATGATGCCGTCGTCGTCGGCAGCGGCGCGGCGGGCGGCATGGCGGCGCACGTACTGACTTCGCGCGGCATGAAAGTCCTGCTGCTCGAAGCCGGCAAAAAACTCAACGTCGAAAAAGAACTGAAATCGATGGAGTGGCCCTACGACCACCCGCGCCGCGGTCAGATGCCGCCCGACTCGCACGCGCTGTCGTTCAACGAATACAACATCCGCCAGCCGCCCTATGGCAAGGACATGAAATTCAATCACGTCTATTCTTATGTGCAGGGCTGGGGCGGCTCGGATTACAGCAAGAACATCGTCGTTGACGAGCGCGACCACCCATACACCGGGACGAATTATGCCTGGGTGCGGGCGCGCGTCTTAGGCGGCAAGACGAACATCTGGGGGCGGCTGGCGCTGCGGCTTTCGGATTACGACTTCAAGGCCAAAACCCATGACGGTTACGGCGAAGACTGGCCCATCGCGTACAAAGACATCGCGCCTTACTACGACAAAGTTGATCTCTACCTCGGCATATCAGGCGTCAAAGAGAACCTGCCGCACCTGCCCGACAGCCTCTTTCAACGCCCCGTGCGCTTGACGGCTGCCGAGATGAAGCTGCGCGCCGGCCTCAAGAAGATGGGCCGCGTCTTGACGCCTTATCGCGCCGGCGTCACCACCGACGGGTTGAAGCACAACCAGTATCGCAGCCGCTGTTACGGTCGCGGCGCGTGCAACCGCCGGGCGGGCGGCTGCGACATTCACGCGGCCTTTGATTCGCCGACCGGGCTGATCTACCCGGCGATGGATACGGGCAAGCTGACGTTGCGCACCAACGCCATCGCCCGCGAAATCACCGTCGATAAGAACACCGGCAAAGCCTCGGGCGTCAGCTTCATTGATTCAGAGACCGGCAAGACCTACGAGGCGAAAGCCAAAGTCGTAGTCATTGCCGCTTCGACGTTGGAATCGGCGCGCTTGCTGCTGCTGTCGAAGTCGGAGAAGTACCCGAACGGCATCGGCAATTCAAGCAATCACGTCGGCCATAATTTCTGCGAGCACATCATGGGGCCGGGCGTCACCGGGCTGGTCAAAGATCAAATCGCCAAGCCACGCACCAATGATGACGGGCGACCGGGCAGCTTTTATGTCCCGCGCTTCCGCAACCTGACGGACAAGCACGCCGACTTCATCCGCGGCTATGGCTTTGAAGGCGGCAGCGGCACGCAGATCTTCCCGTACAATGCGTTCGAGACGCCGGGCTTCGGCAAGGGCTACAAGACGAGCGTGCGCGAGTACGCCGGCGCGTTCATCGAGATGGGCGCGTTCGGCGAAGTGCTGTCGCGTTATGAGAATTACGTTGACCTCGACCCTGAGGTGAAAGATAAGTGGGGCGTGCCGTCGCTGCGCTTCCATTACAAGTTCGGCGACAACGAGCACAAGATGGCCAAAGACATGGCGGCGACGGCGCAAGAGATGTTCGAGGCCGCCGGCATCGAGATCATCGGCGTCAACCGCACGGTGCTTACGGAAGGCTGGTCAATCCACGAGCTGGGCACGGCGCGCATGGGCGCGGACCCGAAGACTTCGGTGCTGAACCAGTTTCAACAGTCGCATGATGTCAAGAACCTCTTCGTCGTGGATGGCAGCAGCCACGTCAGCGCCTCGTGCCAGAACCCAACGTGGACGATTATGGCGCTCGCCTGGCGCTCGTGCGATCACCTCGCCGACGAGTTCAAGAAAGGAAACCTCTAAAATGCGGATAGTGGATAGCGGGTTGCGGATCGAAGAAAGTGACGCTGAGAACGCAGCGGCAAAACCAAAGGTTGACGGACAGGACAGCGCCAGCGGCGACGCAACGAACGTCACCCGTCGCGACATGTTGAAGCTGACCGCCACGGCGGCCATCAGCATTCCGCTCGTCGGATTGGCCAACGCGGCGGGGGCCGCGACCGAAAGCGCCGTGCCGGCAAAAGCGCCGCTCTTTTTCACGCCCGAAGAGTTCGCGATGGTGGACGAGATCAGCGAATTGATTATCCCCGCCGACGAGCATTCGCCGGGCGCGCGCGCCGCCCAGTGTGCCGCTTACATTGACGCGCGGCTGGCCGAGTCGTGGACGGAAGAGCCGAAGGCCCAGTGGCGCGAAGGCTTGAAAGCGATTGACGCGGTCTCGCAGGAGATCAACGCCAAGCCCTTCATGCAGGCGACAGCGGAACAGCGCATCGCGGTGCTGACAGCCATCTCGAAGAACGAGAAAGACCCGAAGAAGCCGGAAGAGCGTTTCTTTGGCGAGATCAAGCGCCGCACCGCCCACGCTTACTACTCGTCGAAGATCGGCATTCATCAGGAGATGGAATACAAAGGCAACGTGCCGATCAAAGAGTTCGTCGGCTTCGACGTGCGAACCGAGTCATAGCCCAAACATCCCCGCAGGGGATGAAGTCAATAGCCGGTGGCAACGCCACCGGATTCAACCCCACCGGAAGCCATAGTGAGATAAACACCGACCCTGAAAGGGTCACAGTCGCCGGTCAGGAACTGTGACCCCTTCAGGGTCAGATTGTCATGGTCTATCCGTTCCGGTGGCATTCCGTTCCGGTGGCAACGCCACCAGCTATTGACTATCGCCCTTTCAGGGCGGCTCGCTGCTATCCCATAAATCCCAGGTCGCGCACGCCGAAATTCGTGAGCGTTGGAAAGACGGTGTCGAGCTGCGCGTCACTTGCGCCGAACCACTTCGCCAGCGTCGCGCCGTACTGCGCCAGCGAGACGCCGGGCAGCATCACGCCGCGCGTGTCCGCGTAATCATCGCCGGTCGCGTTGAAGTTGCTGTAGTTGGTCATCAGCGGATAGCGGCCATACATTCGCCCGCCCGCGACCGCGCCGCCGACGATGAAGTGGTGACTGCCCCAGCCGTGATCCGAGCCCGTCCCCGACGGCTGCAACGTCCGCCCGAAATCCGACAGCGTGAAGCTGGTCACTTGATCGGCAATGCCCATCTCGACCGTGGCGTTATAGAAAGCGCCCATCGCCGCGCTGATCTGCATCAGCAAGCTCCATTGCTGATACGACTGCCCGCCGTGCGTGTCGAAGCCGCCGAGCCCGGCAAAGAAAACCTGCCGCGCCGCGCCAAGCTGCGAGCGCAGGCTGATGATGCGGGCGATCTCTTTCAACTGGTTGCCGATCTGCGTCTGCGGGAAGGGCGTCGTAAACGGCGTGCCGCCCGCCGCCGATTTGAGCAGCGGGTTGAGCGCCAGCGCATCGCTCATGGCCTTGTTGGCTGCCGCGATCATCTGGTTGCTGCTGCCGGCCGCGAGAATCTGCTGCTGCGCCGTCGCCCGCGCCTGCGCCGCCGTCGAAGGCCAGAGGCTCATGGCGTTCTGGTCGAGATAGTTCCCCGGCTGTAAGCTCGCCGACTGGATGACGCTGCCGGTGCAGAAGAGCGCCTGGCCGTTCAGCGAAATTGACACGGGGAAGTTGGTGCCGGTGTTCGCCGCCTGCATGGCGTCTGCCGAACGCCCGCCCCAGCCGCTCGCGCCGAAAGCGTTCGGGTAACCGGTCTGCATCTGCTGGACTTGATCGGAGTGCGAGCGCAGGTTGGTCGGCAACTGATTGTTGCTCTGAAAGTCGAGGTACGAAGTCGGGCGCACCAGCATGCCGACGTTCGCAAGCACAGCCATGCGCGCCTGCTGATAGATGTTCTGCAACTCCGGCAAGCCATAGTGCAAACCGAACGCGCCCTGCACAGGGTCGCCAATGGCGAGCAACTGGCTCGGCGGCAGCGCCAGCGCGCCGCGCGCCGCCTGATAGGTGCTGTATTGTGGATTACCGAGCGGCACGACGGTGTTGTGGCCATCGTTGCCGCCGAACATAAAAACGCAGACGAGCGCTTTGTAATCCTGAGCAGGTGCGGCGCTGGCTAAAGGCAAGCGCCCGAGCGCGGCCAGCATGCCAAAGCTCGCGCCCATCTGCATGAAACCGCGGCGTGAAATCTTATGTGTATTTTTCATCGTTTGCCTCATTGCGTTAGTGCTGTATCAGGTAATCGCCCGACGTCGCCGTCAAGTAAAGCACGGTCATGACGCGTTGATTATTGTCGGACATCGCCGGCAGCGCGTTGATCAGCGCCGTGCGCATCTGCGGCGACATCCTGCCGTAGAGCAGCGCGTTGTCCACCGCGTTGATGAGCGCCGTCGAGTTGCCGGCGACGCTGACGAACGGCTGCAAGGCCGGGTTAATCGGATATGGGTTCGCCATAAAGCCATACAGGTAGTTGGCGCGGTTGACGGCTTCGGTCGGCGAATAGATTTGAAACTCCGGCCCGAACAGTGGCGACTTCGGCACGTGATACATCGGCGAGTAATGGCCGAAGACCGACGGCGCGTCGAGTATGCCTTCGCCGAAGGTGTAGAAGATGTAGGCGAACTGCGACGGCTGGCCGGTCTGCATGTTCAGGGCTCGCAGGTAAGCGATGGTCTGCTGCACAGGCGTGCGCAGGCGGCCAAAGTTCGATGGCGGGTTGTCGTCGCGCGCTTCCGCATCCATCAGGATGGCGCGGATCACCGCTTTCATGTCGCCGCGCACGCCCTGGCCGTTGTCGTTGAAGGCGTCGGCAACGCGCGCGATGTAAGCCGGGCTGGGATTGCTCGTGACCAGCGCGCGGATCAAGCGCGTGGCAAGGAACGGGCCGACGTTCGGGTGATTGAAGAGAATATCAATCGCGCCGTCGAGGTCTTGCGCGTTCGTCTGATTCGCCGCCAGCGTTTGCCCGAGGATCGTCTTCTGCGTGCGGTCGTGGTAAGACAGGATCGGCAGCATCGGGCCGGGGTAATAATTCCAGTTCTGATACGCCGGCGGGATGCCCGTCGAGTTGCCATACGTCCAGCCGGTCAGCGCCAGCGCCATCTGCTTCACGTCTGTCTGTGTGTAAGTTGGCATCGGGTTGCCCTGCGCGTCCATCTGCTGCGAGCCGTCCGGGTTCAGCTTCCACAGGCCGATGCTGAACAACTGCATCACCTCGCGGGCGTAGTTCTCGTTGGCGCCGCCGCTGATGCCGGGCCGCGCGCTGTTGACCATGTCGAGGTACTTGCCCATCGAAGCGTCCAGGGTGATCTCGCGCAGCAGCGTGCGGTAATTGCCGAAGGCGTTGCGGCTCAAGACCTGCAACCACGGCACAATCTCGTTGCCGTTGGTGTTTTTGTTCATGGCGACGACGATGATTTCGCTGAGCGCGAACAGCACGCGCTGCCGCAGTTGATCCTGGCCGTTCAGGGCATTGCCAAAGAAAGCGTCTACGGCGTCCGAGCGTTGCGCCGTCGAAAGCGACGGCCACGGCGATTCGGGCGTCGCGAACTGCTCATCCAGGAACGCCTGAATGCCGACCTGACGGACGTGCGCCATCAGTTGCGGCGTCGAGCCGAAGGTGGCTTGATCGAGGAAGCGGCCATAGGTGATGGCCAGCGGGTCTTGAATCGTCACGGTGGCCGTGCCCTGCGTAATGTTATCGGCCTGGCTCAACGCCGAAACGGTGACGACGCCGGCGGTCGGGACGGTGTTCGGCGCGGTGTACAAGCCGCTTTGTGTAATCGTGCCTACAGACGGGTCGCCGCCCGTCGAGCCGTTGACTTTCCAGGTCACCGCCGTGTTCGGCGTGCCGGTTACATTGGCTTGAAACTGCTGCGCTGCGCCGGGCACCAGACCGACAGAGGCCGGCGTCACATTCACCACCACGGTCGAAACGACTTTGACCGTAAGCGGCGTCGAGACCGCCGCCGGGCCGGGATTGGCGACCGTGACGTTGAAGCTGCCAACCTGGGCGGCGTTGCCGGTCGCGGTGAGCTGTGTGGTCGAGACGAAGTTCGTCTGGAGCGGCGTGTTGTTCCACAAGACCTGCGCGCCGTTGACGAAGCGGCTGCCATTGACGGTGAGGCTGAACGGGCCAGGCGGCAGCGTCGCGGGCACTACAGACGTCACATAAGGCACCTGATTGCGCACCGTGATGGTGCCGGCGGCAAAGGCCGTCGGGTCGGCGACGCTGGTGGCTTGGATCGTGACGGTATAGTTGGGGGGCGGCACGGGGGGGGCCGTGTAAAAGCCCGTGCCGCTGATCGTGCCGACGGTGGCATCGCCTCCCGGAAGGTTGTTAATCGTCCAGGTGACGGCAGTGTTCGTCGCACCGACCACTTTGACACTGTACTGGCGGGTGCTGCCGGCAGGCAGCGTCAGGGTGACCGGGTCAATGGCGACGGTCACGCCGACGGGCGGCGCGGCTTGCAGGCCGGGAGCCAGCATCGTGAAGATCAACAGAAGCGAGAATGTAAATCGCAAGATAGAATTTGGGCGCACGTTGATTCTCCTTTTCAATCCGGTTGCTTGATATGCACGGTTGAGCCTTGCGAATGCGGGGGCATACGTCAGGTCGAGGCGAAGCCAATTCTCCTCATCTTGTTCGGAAGGGCAGTAGCTTAAAGGTGACCGGGGCTGCCACATTCCACTTTGGCGTTACGATTATTGCCAGAAAGTGGAAGCGTGTCACTACATGAATTGGTAGCAAAAATTAGTCGCCCCGGTCGCGGCGCGCTCGGCCTCGATCAGCCGCTGAAAGCAGACCTCAAGCGAGTCGCCATCGGCGCTCAACCCGCATGGGGAAGCGCGTCGCCGCTTTCGTCGCCTTTACGCTCTGGCGTCAGCCGAATGTAGCCTTCATTCCAAACAACAAGGTGCGCCGCCTCTCCGTCAGGAGACGCAGGCGCACCTTGTCGTTAATCAAATCTATGGCCACAGCAGTGAAAGGTCACCGCCCGGCGAATCACGTTTTGATCGCTCGTGGGCGAATCACTGTCGCCGGCTCGACAGTCGCACAGGCGTGTTGGGCTGCGCGCGGCACGGATCAGCCGGCTTCGACTGCTGCGCGCGGGCGGCTGCCGGCAGCGTGCGCTCGTCGAGCTTCAACAAGCCGCATTCGACTTCGCCGAGGCGGCTCTGCAAGAGGCTCAGCTCAAGGCGCAGGCGCTCGACTTCCGGGTCGGGGGGAGCGGTCGTAGCCGGCTGCCGCTGCGCGTATAGCACCCGCTGTTGTAGCTGACTGATGTTCGATTCCATCTGGAAGAGGTGTTGTTCGAGGGTGCTGATGCGCCGGTCGAGACTCATTACGTCCTGTGCCGAGGGCGCTCCGTTCGCGGAAGAGGCTGTGCCGGCGCGCGCCGACAATAAGGCGAGGGCGGTAAGACAGGCGATTGCAAAATAGGTAGCGCGCGTTGCTCTTTGCATGGTCTTTCTCCGATTATCAGCGCCCACCCCGCCTGCGGCGGGAAGGAAAAAGGCAAAAGTAAAAAGGCAAAAGTGACGGAGCCGGATCAATAGGTAGGCAAAGGCGAGCGGTGAAGGCGCTTGATCCTATCTATTCAATCCCCTGCCGACCTTTTGCCTTTTTACTTTTTACTTTTTCCTTCTTCAGCGGTTGTCGTCTTCTTCGCTGTCAACCCAGGCGTGCGCCGTTTCGCCGAGCCTCAGGCTATCAATGGCAAAGTGCTTGTACTCGTGAACCGCCGTCTCGTAATCGTAGCGCGTGTCGCCGGTCAGGCCGATCATCACCGGCGGGTCGCGTTCGAGATCGGTGTCGCCGACGATGTAGGCTTTGAACTCGTCGTCGTACCAGCGCCCCTGGCGCAGCGTGACCGCCGAGCGCTCAATCGTGTAAACGCGCTCGGCGACCTGCGGGAAATGGCCGGCGACTTCGAACTGGGCTTGCTTCCAGGCGCAGGGCAGCAGCGCTTCAAAACTCTGGCGCGGCGCTTTGGCGCATGTGCAAGGCTCGGGGCCGGGCGCGGTGACGCGAAAACTGGCGCTGCCGGACGACGAAGCCATCACCGGCAGGAGCACCAACATGGCGACGATAAGAATCACTTTTGTCCACATCTGAGGAAGCCACCTCTGACGACACGCCAACCTGCGGCATCTTGCCGGGTGGCAAGACCGCCGGGCCTGCGATTAAACGTCAATCGTTAACTGCTTGTTGTGCCTTAAGGGGTCAGGACAAGCGACTACACGCAGTCAGGCTGCGCAAACGGATTATAGAATGGCGTCCGGCAGCGCGCCAGTGCTTCCAATTAGCGCAACAAAAAAATCACAAAAGCCGGGGCTCGGCCAACAGCGCGGCGGCGGCGCGGTGGCCCGAATCAATCAGCGTTCGCACCTCTGCGCGCCGGAAGAGCAGGGTGCCGCGCCCCAGCGTTTCAGGCTGTACCACGCGGATCGGCGTGTCGGGATGGGCGTGGCGCAACGCTTCGAGCTTTGCGAGATTCGCCCGCCGCTGGCGCTCGCGGTTCGAGACATCTATGGCGAGAACCTGTTGCGGGCGAAACGGCGCAGTGAATAGGTACTCGACCGGCAGCAGGTTGGTGACGCCGCCATCGATCAGCCGCATGCGCCGCCCGCTCATCAGGCAATCGCGCGGCGGGTAAACATGCGGGATGGCGGCGGCGCCGCGCGTCGCGTCTGAGAGCGGGAAGCCCGATTGCAGGTTGTGAAAGAAGACTTCTTCGCGAGCAATCAAATCATAGGCAACCATGCCGATGCGCTCGACGCCGTGATAGAGCGGCTCACCCGAAGCCGCGGCCAAACGGTCGAGCGATTCGGGGATGACGCCGGCGCGGTGCAGGAACCGCCGACGCATGAAGTCCGGCGCGCGCCGCAGCCACGCCCATGCCAGCAGGTGCCTGGTTGTCAGGCTGGCCCCAAAACGCCTGAGCGTCGGCACGTCCATTCCGACCGCGGTATAGAAAGCGAGGATCAGCGCGCCGACGCTGGTGCCGACCATTTCGCTGATCTGAAAGCCGCGCTCGGCGAGGGCTTCCAGCACGCCGACGTGCGCCATGCCGCGTATGCCGCCAGCGCCGAGCGCCAGGCTGATGGGCTTGTGCGGGTCGAGCGGTGCAAGTGAATGACGGTTGTTCACAGGAAATGTGGCGCAAGGCGGTTAGCTTGCGCGAGTCGCGGCGCAAGCCAACAGCTTGCGCCACATCGTCTAATCACGGCTTTTGTCATCTTCGCTTGAAAGCGCCGCGGCGCGCAAGCCGGGCCGCCCACGCCTCAGTCGAGGCATGGGAAAGTTTCTATAGAATTCGCGATGGGCGATTGTTACAATCGCCTTTGCCCCGCACCCCGCCCCGCATTTCCGGCTGCCGAGGTCAGCAGCCGCGAAGGAAGCCTTGATGCAAGAGATAGCTTTACCGAGAGATGGCGCGCGCGCATGGCTCAGGCCGCGCTACTTCGTTTTGTTGATGGCGCTGGCCGGCGGCGGCGCGTTGTTTTACGCGCACCTCCAAATCGCTCAGTGGGGCGAAAATTACCAAAGCGCCTGGATGGCGGTTGACCGCTTATTCGATTTGACCTTTGCGCTGGGACTCATTGCCATCGCTTTCTGTGTCGGGCGGCGCTGCGCCGGGGGCTTGCGGCTCGCATTTGCAGGGCTGGCTGAAGAGCTGACGGTTTCAGTCATGTTGGGCGTTGGCCTGCTCGGCCTCGTGATGCTTGGCCTGGGGCTCGGCGGGATGCTGGCCGCGCTGCCGGTTAGCCTCGCCCTCGCCGTCTTGATGGGCCTGTCGTGGCGCGAAGCCTTGGCGCTCGCCGACGTAATAAAAGCCGGCATTGCTGCCGTGATGGCGACGCGCATGCGGCTGGCGCTCACCATTCTCTTCTGCGCTTTCTTTGCCGTCTTGCTGCTGCGGGCGCTGACGCCGCCGCACGCCTATGACGAAGCGATCTATCATCTGCCGGCAACGAAATCTTTCATCGATCACGGGCGCGTCTATCCGCTCGTAGACAACGCCGCCGGCAATATGCCGTTCCTGACGCAGATGATCTACGCCATCGCCCTGATGGCCAAGAGCGATACGGCGGCGAAGCTCTTCAGCCTGCTGATTGCGCTCATCTGCGCGCTGGCGCTTTATGCGTTCTGCGCGCGCTTCCTGTCGCGGCGCACGGGTGTCGTGGCGCTGTTCGCTTTCTTCGGCGCCGGCATGGTGATCGAAGTCTCAGTCACCTGCCGCGTTGATGTCACGCTTGCCTGCATGCTGTTTATGGCCACCTACGCGCTGATGATCAGCCTGGAGAGCAACGGGCGCGGCTGGCTCTATGCCTCGGCGCTGCTGGCCGGCTTTGCGCTCGGCGTCAAGCACACGGCTGCCGTGTGGGTGTTGCTGCTCGGCGTCATGTTTTTGCTCGAAAGTTTCTGGCGCAGGTCGGCTCCACGGCTTACGATCATCAAGCGTGCCGCGCTCTATACAGCGATTACGCTGCTGGTCGCCTCGCCCTGGTTCATCAAGAACCAGTTATGGTTTCACAATCCCATCTATCCGTTTGCGACCGGCGAAGTTGCCGAGCTGAGCGACGGCCACGCGCGTTACTTCACTGACGCAGACGAAGCTCGATTAGAGGCTCACCTTGAGCAGGCGCGGCGGGCCTTGCCCGATCTCGTCAAAGCGCGCGAAGCCGAATTGGCGCAGGCCGTGGCCAATCGCCAGATTCAGCACCCGCCGCATTTCTGGGAATACTTCAGCAACCCCGACCTCTATAACGCGCCCGAAAGCTATCACGAGCCGAACTATCTTTTTCTCTTCGCGCCGCTCGTCCTCTTCTTGCGCAAGTCGCGGCGGGTGATCTGGCTCGTGGCGCTCAGCGTCGGTTTCTATGCGCTGCTGACGCAGGTGATCTGGCACAGCCGTTACCTGCTGCCGCTGTACCCGGCATTAACTATCGTCACGGCTTACGTGCTGACCGGGTTGACCGACTGGGCGGCGTTGAAGGCGCGGTCGCGCTGGGTGGCCATCGGCTCAAAGGCGCTCGCGGCCATCGCCTTGAGCGCGGCAATTGCGCCGCTCGCCTTTACGAGCTTCACACAATTCGGTGAGCTGCGCGGCGCGCAGTACCTGACCGGGCAGTTATCACGGCGCGGCTTCATGTCGTCAATGTTTTATTATCAGGCCATCAATTTCATCAACCGAACGCTGCCGCGGGATGCGCGCGTGATGATGATCGGCGCGCAGATGTCTTACGGCTTGCAGCGCGACTATGTCGCAGACACCAGTCTCGACACCACCGGCTGGCAGCGTTTGCTGTTGCACAACGATTCGATGGCCGAGGTCAGGGATGACCTCAAGCGGCAGGGGATTACGCACCTGCTAGTCGCGCAAGGCATTTTTCCGTGGGGCGCCAAGCGCAGCGGCAGCGCCTCGCTGATGACCTCGAAGGTGCTGGAAAAGTCGCGGCCCGATTACTATGTGCAGCTCAGGAACTGGGCGGCCTTAGACCTCTTCACCAGCCAGTACGTCGAGCCGCTCTATTCAGACCAGGCCAAGTACATCATCTATCGCTTGCGCTGAGTAATAAAAGATAAACACAGAGACACGGAGGCACGGAGACACGGAGATGGTACGAGAAGACTCTGTGCCTCCGTGTCTCCGTGCCTCTGTGTTTAATCCCCATCCTGAATCCCTGTGTTTAATCTCCATTCTGAATTTAGGAACTCTAGCTGTATTTCTTCAGCTCAAGCTTGGCGATGGCTTCGCGGTGAACTTCGTCGGGGCCGTCGGCCAGGCGCAGCGTCCGCGAATGCGCCCACGCCTGAGCCAGAAAGAAGTCGTCGCTGACGCCGCCGCCGCCGTGCGCCTGGATGGCGCGGTCAAGCACGCGCAGCGTCATGTTGGGCGCGATCACTTTAATCATCGCGATCTCGGCGCGCGCCTCTTTGTTGCCGACCTTGTCCATCATATAAGCCGCTTTCAAGACGAGCAGCCGCGCTTGATCGATCTCCAGCCGCGACGCGGCGATGTCGGCCTTGATGGTGCCCTGCTCGGCTAACGCCTTGCCGAAGGCGACGCGCGCTTTGACGCGCCGGCACATCGCTTCAAGCGCGCGCTCGGCGACGCCGATCAAGCGCATGCAATGATGAATGCGCCCAGGCCCCAGGCGGCCCTGAGCGATCTCGAAGCCGCGCCCTTCGCCCAGCAGCATGTTCGAAGCCGGCACGCGGACGTTTTCAAAGCTGACTTCGCCGTGGCCGTGCGGCGCGTCGTCATAGCCGAAGACCGGCAGCATCCTCAGAATGCGCACGCCCGGCGCGTCCATCGGCACCAGAATCATGGATTGCTGTTTATGCTTGGGCGCTGACGGGTCGGTCTTGCCCATAAAGATACTGATGCGACAGCGCGGGTCGCCGGCGCCCGATGTCCACCACTTGCGCCCGTTGATAACATACTCGTCGCCGTCGCGCCGGATGCTCGCTTGAATGTTGGTGGCGTCGCTCGAAGCCACGTCGGGCTCGGTCATGGCAAAGCACGAACGGATCTCGCCCGCCAGCAACGGCTCCAGCCATTGCTTCTTCTGCTCCGCCGAGCCGTAGCGCGCCAGCACCTCCATATTGCCGGTGTCGGGCGCCGAGCAGTTGAAGACTTCGGGCGCCATCACCGAGCGGCCCATGATCTCGCACAGCGGCGCGTATTCCAGGTTCGTCAGCCCTGCGCCGTGCTCGCTTTCCGGCAGGAAGAGATTCCAGAGGTCGGCGGCGCGCGCCTTCTCCTTCAACTCTTCGACAACGCGGGTCGGCTGCCAGCGGTCGCCCGTAGCGATCTCTTCGTGGAAGCGCCGCTCGTTCGGGTAGATGTATTCGTCCATGAACGCCAGCAGCCGTTTGCGCAACTCCTGCACCTTGTCGGAGTAATCGAATTCCATAGCGGGCTTCTCCTTTCTTTTTCGCCGCGTCGCCGTGCTTCGCTCACACGCTCTCGATCTCCCAGATGTCCTGGGCGTATTCCCGAATCGTCCGGTCGCTGGAGAATTTGCCGATGCGCGCCACGTTGATAATCGCTTTGCGCGCCCAGGCGTCGGGTTGCAGGAACTCGCGCGACACCAGCTCCTGCGTTTCGATGTAAGAGGGTAGATCGGCGAGGTGAAAGTATTCGTCGTGGCCGACCAGGCTGTCGAATATCCAGGTGAACAGCCCCGTCGCTTCCGGGCAGAAGAGATTCGATTGCAGCGCGTCGAGCACGCGGCGAATCGCCGGGTTGGTCTCGTAATACTCGCGCGGGTTGTAGCTGCGCTGTTCGCGCATCGTTTCGATCTCTTCGGCGCGCAAGCCGAAGATGTAGATGTTTTCGGGGCCGACCTCTTCGCGGATTTCGATGTTCGCGCCGTCGAAGGTGCCGACGGTCAGCGCGCCATTCATGGCGAATTTCATGTTGCCGGTTCCCGACGCTTCTTTGCCGGCAGTCGAAATCTGCTCGCTTAAATCCGCCGCCGGGATGATGCGCTCGGCAAGCGACACTTTGTAATCGGGAATGAAGACGACTTTCATCAGCTCGTTGACGCGGCGGTCGCCATTAATCACCTGGCCGACGTTGTTGATGAGCTTGATGATCTGCTTGGCGGCCCAATAACCGGGCGCCGCTTTGCCGGCGAAGACGTAGGTGCGCGGCACCTCGGGCAGCTCGCCTTCATCGGTCGCCCGCACATAATCATGGATGATGTGCAGCACGTTCAAGAGCTGGCGCTTGTATTCGTGTATGCGCTTGACCTGCACGTCGAACAAGGTTGCCGGGTCAACGTCTATCTCGGTGGCGTCGCGGATGACGCGCGCCAGCCGCTCTTTGTTGGCGCGCTTGATCTGACGGAACTCCTCCTGAAAGCCCGCATCGTCGGCCCACGGCTCAAGGTTGTGCAAAGCGTCGAGGTCGGTGATCCAGGCGTCGCCGACGGTGCGGTTGATCAGCTCGGCGAGCCGCGGGTTGGCTTTCAACAACCAGCGGCGTTGCGTCACGCCGTTCGTCTTGTTGTTGAACTTTTCGGGCCAGAGCTGATAGAAACCCGGCACCAGTCGCGTCGTCACCAGCTCGGAATGGAGCTTGGCCACGCCATTCACCGAATGGCTGCCGATGATGGCCAGGTGGCCCATGCGAACCTGCTTGCGCTCGCCCTCTTCAATGATCGACATGCGCCGCAGCCGCTCCCAATCTCCCGGCCATTTCTCAAGCAGCAGCGCCGAAAAGCGCTGGTTGATCTCAAAGATGATTTGCAGGTGGCGCGGCAGCACACGCTCAAGCAACGGCGCGGGCCAGCGCTCCAATGCTTCCGGCATCAGCGTGTGATTGGTAAAGCCGAGCGTTGCGGTCGTGATCTTCCAGGCGTCGTCCCACTCCAGGCGGTTTTCATCAATCAGCACGCGCATCAGCTCGGCGACCGTGAGCGCCGGGTGCGTGTCGTTCATCTGAATGGCGACCTTCTGCGGGAACTCGTCAAAGGTCGTGTGGTTGCGCTGGTAGCGGCGCATAATGTCCTGCACCGCGCAGGCGACCAGGAAGTATTCCTGCATCAGGCGCAGCTCGCGCCCGGCTTCGATTGAATCCGACGGGTAGAGGACTTTCGAGACGCGCTCGGCGGCGACGTTGGCCTCGACGGCCTTGATGTAATCGCCCTGGTTGAAGATCTGCATGTCGAACTCTTCGTCGGAGACCGCCGAATAGAGCCGCAGGTAATTGATCGTCCGCCCGCCATAGCCGACAATCGGCATGTCCGCCGGCACCCCGATCATCACTTTCCAATCGGTCCACGCCGGATGATATTTGTCGTCCTGGCCATTGGGCACATGCTCGATGCGGCCATAGACGGGGATGACGCAGGCTTCGTCGGGGCGCTCGACCAGCCACGGGCTACCGTGCGCCCGCCAGTGGTCGGGCTTCTCTTTCTGGAAGCCGTTCTCGATCTCCTGTTTGAACAGGCCGTACTCGTAGTTGATGCCGTATCCGAACCCCGGCATGCCGAGCGTCGCCAGCGAATCCAGAAAGCAGGCGGCGAGGCGGCCCAGACCGCCATTGCCTAAGGCCGCATCGGGCTCGGTCTCGCGCACTTCTTCAAGGTCAACGCCGAGGTCGAGCAAGGCTTCGCGGCAGACGTCGAGCAATCCCAGGTTGAGCAGGTTGTTGCCGAGCGAGCGGCCCACCAGAAACTCCATTGACAGGTAATAGAGGCTCTTGGCGTCGGCCTGCTGGTAACGCTCTTCGGTTTCTAATATGCCGTCGATCAAACAGTCGCGCACGGCCATCGCAGTCGCTAGCAACACGTCGCGCCGCGTCAGATCGTTCCAGCGCTTGGCGAGCGTGTACTTGGCATGCAGGCGAATGGCTTCTTGAATGGTTTGGACTCCGCTCAACGTCGAGCGGCGCTCTTCAGAGGTCGTCAAAGGCTTGTCTCCAGATAATGAATAAGGCTCAGGCTCAGCATCTTAGCTAAGCCGTCAGTTTACTCTCTGAGGGATGAATGCGCTACCTGATGCGCGCCGCCGCCCGGCGCGGGGCCGCTTACTCGTTCACTGTGCCGAGGCGCTCGCGCCGATACTTGTCGGCCTGCACCTGCTCGCACCACGGGCGGTTTTCGATGTACCAGAGCACGGTACGCGCGATACCGCCTTCGAAATCCATCGCCGCCTGCCACCCCAGCTCGCGGCGAATCTTCGTCGCGTCAATCGCGTAGCGCCGGTCATGGCCGGGGCGGTCGGGGACAAACGTCTTCAGCTCGCCGTAACGCCGCTTGCCCTGTGTGGCGAGCGCCGGGTTGTCTGCCGCCGGCACCAGCTCGTCGAGCGCCGCGCAGATCGCATCAACGACCTGCAAGTTGGTGCGCTCGCCGGCGCCGCCGATGTTGTACTTGTCGCCTGCGCGCCCGCGCCTGAGCGCCAACAGGATGCCGGCGCAGTGGTCTTCGACATAGAGCCAGTCGCGGACATTGCCGCCGTCACCGTAGATCGGCAGCGGCTTGCCTTCGATGGCATTGAGCGTCACGAGCGGGATCAGCTTTTCGGGGAACTGGAATGGGCCATAGTTGTTCGAGCAGTTGGTGACGACCGCCGGCAACTGATAAGTCTCGTGATAAGCGCGCACCAGATGATCTGCCGCCGCCTTCGATGCCGCGTAAGGCGAGTTCGGCGCGTACGGGGTCGTCTCTGAAAACAGCCCCGATGGCCCGAGCGTGCCGTAGACTTCGTCGGTCGAAACGTGCAGGAAGCGAAACTGAGCGCGCTCACGGTCAGTCAGCGTCGCCAAATAACGCCGCGCCGTTTCCAGCAGCACGAAGGTGCCGCGGATGTTGGTTTCAATGAACGGGCTAGGATCGTCAATCGAGCGGTCAACATGCGATTCGGCAGCGAAATTGACCAGCGCCGTCGGCTGATGCTCGCGGAAGAGCGCGGCCATCGCTTCACGGTCGGCGATGTCGGCTTGAACGAAGACAAAACGCGCGTCATCCATCACGTCGGCAATCGTCACCAGATTGCCCGCGTAAGTTAGCTTGTCAACGACGACAACCCGCGCTGCGGTCTGCGCCAGCGCATAGCGGACGAAGTTTGCGCCGATAAATCCGGCGCCGCCCGTGACAATCATCGTTTCCATTCGTTCGTTCTTCTCCTGTGGGGCGCGCTATCCGCGCAACGCTGCGAGCAAACGGCCTTCGATGTCGGGGAAGCGCCGCTGGTAATCTTCATGGCTGGCGCGGATGACCGCGAGCGCTTCTTCGCGCCCATAAACCTGGGTGATCTCGGTCTTGCTCTTGAGCGCGCCGGGGGCGTTCTTGTAGGTCAGAAAGTAATGCTGCAAGCGGTCAATGACGGCGCGCGGACAATCTTTAATGTCCTGCCAGCCGCCGTAAGCGACATCGTCTCTCATCACCGCGATGATCTTGTCGTCGGCCTCGTCGCCGTCAATCATGCTGAGGCCGCCGATGGGCACGGCGCGCAGCAGAATGTCGCTGTGCGAGATGACCTTTTCGGTCACCACACAGATGTCGAGCGGGTCGCCGTCGCCGACAATTCCCAGGCGGCCCGAACGTTTGCTGAAGAGGTCAGCGACGCGCTCGCCGCAATAGGTCTGCGGCACCAGCCCGTAAGGCGACGGGCAGACGTTCGAGAAGCGCTGCGGGCGGTCAATCGTCAGGATGCCGGTCGCCTTGTGCATCTCGTATTTGACGGTGTCGGTCGGGACGATCTCGATGTAGGCGGTGACGACTTCGGGCGCGTCGCTGCCGATGGAGACGCCGTGCCAGGGGTGGGCTTTAAAGAGCAGCCCGAGCAGTTTGGCCAGCGCCTCGGTGTTCTCTTTGCTCATCGCTTCACCTCAAGGTTTCATCCTATCCTGAGGCGCGCGGTTCTGCAAAGAACGAATGGTAAGCAAAACACGGAGGCTCGGAGCAGGGCCATTCAGTTCTGCAAAAAAAGGATGAGAAACAAACACAGAGGCACAGAGGCACAGAGGCACGGAGTCTTCTCTGTGCACCTCCGTGTCTCTGTGCCTCTGTGTTTATCTTATCTTTATGAATGTCGAGATCTGATCAGGCGCTCAAGGCTTGCTGATAAGCGGCTGCCGCCGCCGCCGTGTCGGTGTACTCGTGGAAGTCGACAACCTTGCCGTCGCGGATCGTGAAGACGTGCGCCCAATCGGCGCCGTATTCTCGCCCGGTCGCTTTGACGCGCCAGCGGTACTGGCCTTGCACGACGACTTTGTCGTTCTGCGCGGTGAAGCTCTGCGGCGTGAACTCTAAAACGTCCTGAAGCTCGCCGAGGCTGGCAAAGAACTGGCCCACCTGCTCGTGGCCCTGGCGCTTGCCGGCAAACGGGATGTTGGCGATTTCAGGCAATTGCCACTGGACATCGTCTGAAAGCAGGGCGAGCAGCGCGTTGATGTCGCCGCTCTCAAAATTGGCATAGGCTCGCTGCACGATACCGATATTCTCTTGGTCACTCATGGTTTGTTCCTTTCAATGCGTTACGAATAGAGATCGGGTGGGCCGATTTGATTGCTCACCTTCTGGAATCGTTCAGAAGCTACGGACAAAGCCGAAGAACGGTTTGCATCGCCGGGCAGAGAAATCTTCTGCCTGAGCGATGCTCTGAATCAGACCGTGCGCGTCACCTTCGACAGCGAGCGCGGCATGTCGGGGTTCAAGCCTTTGGCATCGGCAAGCAAGGCCGCGAACAACTGCGCCGGCACCATGTAAGGAATGGGCGCGAGCAGCTCTTCGATCTCCGCCGGCATGCGTATGCTGCGCGTGCCCATACCGGCCAGCTCCTCGTCATCGCTAATCACCAGCGTGTCGGCGCGCAGATCACTGAGCCGCTCGATCAACTCCTTGACGCCGCGCCGGGTCGCCCCCGGCTGCGAAAACAGGATGGTCGGAAAGTGGCGCTCGACGACCGCCAGCGGGCCGTGAAAGAAATCCGCCGACGAAAAGCGCTCGGCGACGACATAGCAGGTTTCCATCAGCTTCAACGCCAGCTCGTAAGCGTTGGCGTAGAGCAAGCCGCGCCCGACGACGACGCAGTTCTCCATGAAGACGTAGCGCTCAACCAGTTGGCGAATCGCTTCGCGGTGGTCGAGCGCCCCGGCGACGTAATCGGGCACGGCCTCATAGCGCAGCTCGCCCTGGGCATCGGCGAGCGCCGCCGCCAGCATGTAAAACAGCATCATCTGGCCTGTGAAAGTCTTGGTCGCCGCAACCGAGCGCTCGCGCCCACCGTGCATCAGCAACGTTTCATCCACCAGATTGACCATCGCCGAGCCGGCTTCGTTGGTGATGCCGACCGTGCAAGCGCCGCCGGCGCGGGCCGCTTCCAGCACAAGGTTGATGTCTTCGCCTTCGCCCGATTGCGACACGCCGATGACCAGCGCCCGACTGAGCCGCAGCTTGGCGCCGTAGAGCGTGTAGACCGACGGCGCAGCTAGCGACACGGGGATGCCGGTCGTCAGCTCTAACAGGTAGCGCCCGAACAGCGCCGCATTGTCCGAGCTGCCGCGCGCCACCAGAACGATCAGGTCAATATCGCGCCCGCGGAGGTGCGCGCCGAGCCGCGCGACTTTGTCGCGCTCCTGCTCAATCGTGCGCCTGAGCGCCGCCGGCTGCTCGGCGATTTCGTCAAGCATCAATGACATCGCGGATTCCTTTCACACAAGATTTCGTCGCCGCGCCTCAGGCTCTCTTCAACAGGATGATCTGGCCGGCGTGATAGAGCGTGTGCTGAATGACGCCGTTGATGGCGTAGTTGGCGCTCTCCTTGCCTTCAGCCAATCGCTTGTGCAGGCGCTCGCCATCAAAATGGCGGATCGTGTCGCGCAGCTTATGATGGGTGGCGTCGAGCCTGGCGAGCGTCGCCTGCCACGCGGCGTCCGTCGTCTCTGTCACCGCCGGCCAATCGCCTTCGTCGGGGTCGCTGATGTATCGGCCTTCGAGCCGGCTGGTGACGGCGCTCTCCCACGCAGAGATGTGCAGCACCAGTTCCCAGATCGTATGCGCCGACGACAGAGGCCGCCGCGCCGCCTGCTCTGCCGTCACATCGGCAAGGATCGTCTTGAGCGCCGGCCCGTGCCACGCTTCGCCTTCGTAGGCGCGCTTTAATTGATCGACTAATCGTTCGACTTCGGTCATAAAACCTCACTAGCTCCAGTCTGCAAGAATGACGTGAAGCTGTTGCGGGCCGTGAACCCCGACGACCAGCGTAAGCTCGATGTCGGCGGTGCGGCTGGGGCCTGTGATCAAGGTGACGGCGCTGCTCAAGCGATCATCGGCAGGCAGCAGCGTAAATAGGTCGTCGAGGCCGCGAAGGATTTGCTCGGGCCGCAGGATGGCGACGTGTACCGGCGGTAGTAACGACGCCGTGCGCGGCCGGGTTTTGCCCGCAAGCAGGCAGAGCGTGCCGCTGTCGGCCAGCGCATAATCGACCGCCGTGACGCCGAGCCCGGCTTCAGCGGCTTCGTTGATGAAGGCCGCTTTATCCGGGCGTTCGCGGTCGGTGATGAGCTCGACATCCATCTCGGCGAGCCGGCTCATCAGCCCGAGTTGCTCGAACCACGGCGAATGCCAGCCGACCGCCTTTCTGCTTTTTACCTGAGCCGCGATGCCGGCAATCTGCTCGCCAACCTCCTGCGCGCTGGCAGCGACCGAAAAGCCGCCGCCGACACGCGCCAGCGCCACTGCGAACTGCTCAACCAGGGTGTCGCGCTCATGTTCGCTAAGCGGGGCAAGCGGCGGCGGCGCGGGCACAATGTCATCGGGCAAGCCGGCGCTGTGCGCCGCGTGGCGATTGCCAAGCGCCTGTCTGACTTTCGAGAGAATCTCGTCGCGGGCCGTCATTATTTGTTCATCTCGCGCCACAGAGTGCGAAAGGGCTTCGAGGCGATGGCCGGAAAATCGCGGTTGCGCGTCCAGTTGCCAAAGGCCAGAGGCAGACGTTCAAAGCGGCCACCCTTCAACAGCGGTCCTTGCAATTTTGCCGGCAGACGAAACGACCAGTTGTAGACTCGCGGATGCCGCATCGCCCACGCCCAGGCTTTGATCGCCATGCGCTCAAGCCACGGCCCGCGCGGTCGCTTGTCGCCTTTACCTTCGCTCCAATCGCCGCGCAGGCTCAACAGCACGTGCGGAATGTTGATGCGCACAGGGCAGACTTCGCGGCACGCGCCGCACAGGGTCGAGGCGAACGGCAGGTCTTTCGTCCGCTCAAGCCCGACGAGCGGCGGCGTGATGATCGAGCCGATGGGTCCCGGATAGACCGTGCCATAAGCGTGGCCGCCAATCTTTTGATAGACCGGACAGACGTTCAAGCACGCGCCGCAGCGCAGACAGTAGAGCGATTCGCGCTTCGCCTCGTCCGCAAGTATCCGCGTGCGCCCGTTGTCCAACAGCACAAGGTGGAACTCGTCTGCGCCGTCCACCTCATCGGCACGCCGCGTGCCGGTGATGAATGACACATAGCTCGACATGGTCTGCCCTGTGGCGCTGCGCGCCAGAATTTTCAGAAAGACGCTGAGGTCGGCAAAGCGCGGGATCAGTTTTTCGATGCCGACGACGGCGACGTGCAGGCGCGGCAGGCTGGTGCTGAGCCGGATATTGCCTTCGTTTTCGAGCAGCACGATGGTGCCGGTTTCGGCGACGGCAAAGTTCGCGCCCGTCACGCCCATCTCCGCCGCGCGAAAGCGCCCGCGCAGTCGCAGGCGGGCAACAGCGGCAATCTCTTCGGCTTCGTGCAGGTTCGCGGCGCGCAGCTTATCGGCGAACAGCGCGGCGATGTCGCCCTTCGATTTGTGAATGGCCGGCGCGAGAATGTGCGAAGGCGGCTCGTCGGCAAGCTGGACGATGTATTCGCCGAGGTCTGTCTCGATGGCTTCGATGCCTTCGCGCCCAAGCGCCGTGTTCAAGTGAATCTCTTCGGTCGCCATAGACTTGCTCTTGACGACCGAGCGCACGCGGTTGCGGCGGGCGATGTCGAGAATGATGGCGCAGGCTTCGTCGCCTGTGCGCGCCCAGTGGACGTGGCCGCCGAGGCGTTCGACGTTTCGTTCAAGCTCGACGAGGTAACGGTCGAGATGATTAATCGTGTGCTGTTTGATGGCGCGGGCGCGGTCGCGCAAGGCTTCGCCTTCGGGTAACTCCGCGAAAGCCGCCGCGCGCCGAACGGTGAAGGTGTCTAGCACGCGCAGCCGCTTCTGCAACGCCAGGTCAGCGACCGCCGCCTCGGCATTGGCCGTGAAGTTTTCCGACTTCAGATGCATCGCGCATCACTCATTGACTTTGAGCACGGCGAGAAACGCCTCTTGTGGGATTTCGACTTTGCCGACGCGCTTCATGCGCTTCTTGCCTTCTTTCTGCTTTTCGAGCAGCTTGCGCTTGCGCGTGATGTCGCCGCCGTAGCATTTCGCCAGGACGTTTTTGCCCATCGCCTTGACGCTCTCGCGGGCGATGATCTTGCTGCCGATGGCCGCCTGAATCGCTACCTCGAACATCTGGCGCGGGATCAACTGGCGCATCTTCTCGACCAGCGCCCGGCCCCGCGGGTAAGCATGGTCGCGATGCACGATGCTCGACAGCGCATCCACCTGCTCGCCGGCGACCATGATGTCGAGCTTGACCAGCGCGCCTTCGCGATAGCCGGTCAGCTCGTAATCGAACGACGCATAACCGCGCGACAGCGATTTCAAGCGGTCGTAAAAATCCAACATGATCTCTGACAGCGGCAGCTCGTACGTGAGCAGCACGCGCTTCGGTGTCAGGTACTCGAACCCAAGCTGCGTGCCGCGCCGCTCTTCCAACAGCGCGAACAGCGGCCCGACGAATTCATCATTCGTCATAATCATGGCGCGGATGATCGGCTCTTCGATCTGCTCGATCTTGCCGGGGTCGGGCAGCCGCGACGGGCTGTCTATCTCGAAGGTCTCGCCGGCGGTCGTCGTCACGCGATAGCGCACGTTCGGCGCAGTCGTGATCAACTCCAGGTCGAACTCGCGTTCGAGCCGCTCCTGCACGATCTCCATGTGCAGCAATCCGAGGAAGCCGCAGCGGAAGCCGAAGCCGAGCGCCGCCGATGATTCCGGCTCATAAAAAAATGACGAATCGTTCAGGCGCAGCTTGTCGAGCGCATCGCGCAACTCTTCATAACGGTTCGATTCGACCGGGTAGAGGCCGGCAAAGACCATCGGCTTGATACGCTTAAAGCCGGGGAAGGGCGTTGTCGTCGGGCGCGCCGCTTCGGTCACCGTGTCGCCGATCTCGACGTCGGCGACCGTCTTGATCGACGCCGTGAAGAAGCCGACTTCGCCGGTGCCGAGCTCGCCAATCTCGCGCGGCTTGGGCGTCAGCACCCCGAGGGCATCCACCTGATACTCCTTGTCTGTGTTCATCAAGCGCACGCGCATGCCCGTGCGAATCTGGCCGTCGATGACGCGCATCAGGACGACGACGCCGCGATAGCTATCAAACCACGAATCGAAGATCAGCGCCTTGAGCGGCGCCGCCGGGTCGCCGGTCGGCGGCGGCACCAGGCGGACGATGGATTCGAGCACCTCTTCGATGCCGATGCCCTGCTTGGCTGAAATCAACAGGACGTTATCGGTTTCGAGGCCGATGCTTTGATCGATCTCTTCCATCACGCGCTCAGGCTCGGCGCCCGGCAGATCGATCTTGTTGATGACAGGAATCAGTTGCAGGTTGTGGTCGAGCGCCAGGTAGGTGTTTGCCAGCGTCTGCGCCTCGACGCCCTGCGAGGCGTCAACCACCAGCAGCGCGCCTTCGCAGGCCGATAGCGAGCGCGAGACCTCGTAAGAAAAGTCTACGTGGCCGGGCGTGTCAATCAGGTTGAGCAGGTATTCCTGGCCGTCTTTGGCTTTATAGTTCAAGCGCACGGCGTGGGCTTTGATGGTGATGCCGCGCTCGCGCTCCAAATCCATTGCATCAAGGACCTGTTCGGACATCTCGCGCTCAGAGAGCGCGCCGGTGGTTTCGAGCAGGCGGTCGGCAAGCGTGCTCTTGCCGTGATCGATGTGCGCGATGATGGAAAAGTTTCTTACCTTCGAGTGATCGGCCATTATGATTTTGGATTTTCGATTTTCATAGCTTAGCGCTTCGCACCGGCGATTTTGGATTGAGTTCAATTCGTTTCATTCGATCTCTCCCTAACCGCTAAGATTCAGCTTAACACCCGCCAATCCAAAATCGAAAATCTAAAATCAGGCGGCCTGGTCGCGCGCCATCAACGCCGCGCCGATCATGCCTGCGGATGGGCCGGCTTTGGCGATGACGATCTCGCAACTGTTGAACGAGGGCGGGAAGGCGCGCCGGCGCGTTTCTTTAATCGTCGGCTTCAAGATCAAATCGCCGGCCTCCATCACGCCGCCGCCCATCACGACCATCTCGATGTTCAGCAGGTTGATGACCGCCGCCAGCGCAATGCCCAGGAACATGCCCGTGCGCTCCATCATGACCTGCGCCATCTCGTCGCCTTCGCGAGCGGCGCGGGCGATGTCTTCGGCGGTAAACTCGCGGTCGCGCGGGATGGCCAGCCTTGAGAGCGACGAGGTGCGGTCGCGGTACAGGCGCTCGCGCGTGCGGCGCACGATGTTCGGCCCCGAGGCAATCGTTTCCAGGCAGCCGATGTTGCCGCAGCCGCACTCGATGCCTTCAGGGTCAATCGTCATATGGCCGAATTCGCCGGCGAACCCGGCGGCACCGCGATAAATCTGGCCGTTGATAATCAGCCCGGAGCCGATGCCCGTCCCCAGTGTGACGAAGAAGACATCGCGCCGCCCGCGCGCCGCGCCGACCTGCAATTCGGCATAGGCGGCGGCATTGGCGTCGTTGTCCATCACCACCGGCAGGTCGAGCGCCGCCGATAGCTCGCCGATCAGGTCAACGTGAGACAGTTCAGGCAGGTTCGTCAGCACTTCGATGCGATTCGTCTTGCGGTTGACGAGCCCGGGGACGCCGAGGCCGACGCCGGCCACTCGCCCGCCGGCCTGCGGATTCTCGCGCAAGCCGCGCGCCGCTTCGATAATCTGCGCAAAGAGCCGGTCGGCCTTCTGCTGCTCGCTATCGTAGCGCGTTTCGTGAAGAATCTCGCCGGTTGCCGAAACCAGCGCGGCCTTCAGCGTCGTGCCGCCGAGGTCAAGGCCAATGAAGACAGGGTCGTTGGTCGCAAGTGTTGTCATAAAGCAGATGTCCAGGTCGAGATGCGAATGTCAGCCGCGGGCCGGCGACGGCGCGCCCGGGATGACACACTCGGTCGGTGATTGAAGCCCAAGCTGCACAACGAATTGGCTTACCGAGCATAACAAAGGCGCGAATGGGATGTCAATTTTCGCCTCGTTCAGCTACAATCCACAGGCTCCGGCGCGAAGCCATGTACGAACTGTTAAGAGAGTATGGGTTATGGGCGGTCTTCTTCGGCACGATGCTCGAAGGCGACCTGACGCTGCTGCTGGCGGGCGTGTTGGCGCGCGCCGGCCTGTTTAGCTTCGGCGAAGCGCTGCTGGTCGGCACGGCGGGCGGCATGGTCGGCGATTCGCTCAGTTACTTTATCGGCGCGCGCTTCCGCAATCGCGCCCGCACCCTTAAAGTTTTCATGAAGGCGCGCGGGCGCATCGAGAAGCTGATGAGCCGCTTCGGCGTACTGTCGGTCTTCATCGTCAAATACGTCTACGGGCTGCGCACGGCGAGCGCCATCTTCTGGGGACTGGCGCAGTTCGGCTATTTGAAATTCGCGGCGCTCACCCTAGCAAGTTGCGCCGTCTGGGTCGGCTTGCTTGCCGGATTGGGCTTTACCTTCGCCACCGGCGTGCAAACTTTGATTGGCGATCTGCACCGCTTTCAAATCATCCTGCTGATCGCGCTGATCATCATCGCCACCGTCTACGTCATCAGCCGCTTCGAGCGCCAGGTGATCGAAGAAGAGAAGACCTTTTTCGCCGAAACTGAAGAAGAGAAAGAGATGATCGAAAAGGGCAAAGAGATTCTGCACAAAGCGATGACCCATGTGCATCTGCCGGCGTCACACGCGGACGACACCGAGACGAAGCCGGCGGCGCGTGAAAAGACCACCGGCGAGGATTGAGCAAAACCATTGACGCTCAACCGCCCGTATTGCCGGAGTGAATGGCCGTGATTGCCGAAACCATCTCTCATTATCGCATCAGCAGGAAGCTCGGCGCGGGCGGCATGGGCGAAGTCTATCTCGCCGAAGACAGTCGCCTGGGCCGGCAGGTGGCGCTCAAATTTCTGCCCGCCTCTTATCAGTATGATCCCGACCGCCGCGCCCGCTTTATGAAAGAAGCGCGCGCCGCTTCGGCTCTGCGTTCGCCCTATATCGCCGCCATCTATGACATCGGCGAGCATGACGGCACGATGTTTATTGCGATGGAGTACGTCGAGGGCGAGCTCTTGCAGACGCGCACCGAGCGTGGCCCGATCCCCGCACGCGAAGTCATCGAGATTGCCGAGCAGATCGCCGACGCGCTCGACGAGGCGCACGGCCTGGGGATCATTCACCGCGACGTTAAGAGCGCCAACCTGATCCTGACGCCGCGCGGCCTGGTGAAGGTGCTCGACTTCGGGCTGGCCAAGATGAACGAGCTGCGCGACACGGCGAACAGCGGCGATTTCACCACCCCGCTCGGCCAGCAGACCGCCGCCGGCCTGGTGCTCGGCACCGTCACTTATATGTCGCCCGAACAGGCGCTGGGCCGGCAGCTCGACGGGCGCAGCGACCTCTTCTCGCTCGGCGTGGTGCTCTACGAGATGCTCACCGGGCGCTTGCCGTTCAAAGGGACAACCGCCACCGAGATCATCGATCACATCCTGCACACCGACCCATTGCCGGTGGCGCAGTTCAGCACCGACACGCCCGCCGAGCTGGAGCGCCTGGTCAGAAAATGCATGGAGAAAGACCGCGACCGGCGCTATCAATCGGCGCGCGAGCTGGCCATCGATCTGCGCAACCTCAAACGCGATCTTGATTCCGGCACGCTTTCGACCTCCGGCCTGCGGACGCAAACCTACAGCGGCCAGACGGGGAGGCAGACCCGCTCGCGGCGCGCCATTGATTCGCTGGCCATCCTGCCGCTTGCCAACGAGAGCCTTGATGCGGAAACCGAATATCTGGCCGACGGCATCACCGAATCGATCATCAACAGCCTGTCGCAAATCCCCAAGCTGCGCGTCATGGCGCGCTCGACGGTCTTTCGTTACAAAGGCCGCGACCTTGATCCGCTCAGCGTCGGGCGCGAGCTTGGCGTGCGCGCCGTGCTGCTCGGGCGCATGCTCAGCCGCGGCGACACGCTGATCATCAAAGTCGAGCTGGTCGACACCGGCGACGGCTCGCACCTGTGGGGCGAAAATTACAATCGCCCGCTGGCCGACATCTTCGCCATCGAAGCCGATATCTCCAGCGTCATCTCCGAAAAGCTCCGCCTGCGGCTCGACAGCGCGCAGAAGAAGCGCCTGACGAAGCGCCACACCGAAAAGACCGAAGCCTATCAGCTCTATCTCAAGGGCCGCGCCTGCTGGAACCGGCGGACGGCGGACAGTCTCAAGCGCGGCATCGAGTATTTCAACGAGGCGATTGCCGCCGATCCAGGCTACGCGCTGGCCTACGCCGGCCTGGCTGACTCTTACAACATCCTGGCGAGCTACAGCGCCCTGGCGCCCGACGAAGCCTTTCCGAAAGCGCGCGAGGCGGCGATGAAGGCGTTACAGCTCGACGAGCGCCTGCCCGAAGCGCACGCCTCGATGGCCTTCGTCACCTTCGGCTATTCGTGGGACTTCGCGCAGGCCGACCGCGAATTCCGCCGCGCCCTCGATCTCAATCCCGGCTATGCGGTGGCGCACCAGTGGTACGCCTTATACCTGGCAGCGATGCGCCGCACGGACGAAGCCATTGCCGAAATCGAGCGCGCCGAACAGCTCGACCCGCTGTCGCTGCCGATCATCACAAACAAGGGCTGGATCTATTATCTGGCGCGGCGCGATGACGAAGCCCTGGCGACGCTCGGCAGGGCGCTAGAGCTGGATCAGGATTTTGTGCTGGCGCACCGGCGGCTCGGCCAGGTCTACGAATCGCAGCGGCGCTTCGGTGACGCGCGGCGCGAGTATGAAAGGTGTCTTCAGCTTGCGCCTAATGACGTGGAATCGCTGGCGGCGCTCGGCCACGCGTATGGTATGAGCGGCGAAACCGAGCGCGCCCGCGAGATCATCAATCGGCTGACCGGCATCGCCCAGTGCCACTATATCCCGGCCTTCCTGGTCGCCATGATTCACATTGGCATAGGCGACCTGGATGCGGCCTTCGCCTTGCTTGAAAAGGCGTGCGAAGAACATTACGGCTTTCTCACCTACATCAACGTCGGCCCGGTCTTTGACCCGCTGCGCAGCGACCCGCGACTTGCCGAGCTGACGGCGCGCATTGGCATCTGAATAGGAAGCGATAGGCAGGAAGCGCGAGCGGTTACCCAAACAGCGACTGCTCGTAGCGGTAGCAGTGAATGTCCAGCTCGCCGAGCGCGAAATGCACCGGCCGGCAGTGGTAGCGATTTGCCGGCAGCGCCGTGTAGGCGGCGGGCGTAAGTAATATCTCATCCTCGCTGGCGATGTCTTCGCCGAGCTTGCATGCGACGTTCATCTCCGAGCCGAACAGGTCTTCGTCGCCGATGACCAGCGTGTCGCCGTAGCCGATGCCGAGGCTGCCGTGCAGGTGGCGCTCGGGCGGCAGCACTTTGTTGATGGCGGCAAAGCCGCGCAGAATGTCGAGCGCCGCTTCGAGGGCCTGCGCCGGCTCATTGAAGATGGCGAAGATGTCGTCAGCCTCCTGCTTGATGACCTGCCCGCCGTTGCCCTGAATGGCGGGCCGCGCCACCTCTTCCATCTGGCGAATCATGGCGAGAAAGTGAATGATGCCATAGGCCATGGTGAGCTGCGTGAAGCCGCACATATCCATTGTCAGGATCGCCACCTTGCGCTCGAAAGTGCGGGCAATCTGCTGGTCGATCTGGGCGGCGCGCTCGGCGTGCTGGTTCCTTTCCGAGAGCAACTGATTGAGGTACGCGCGCCCGCTGGCAAACGGCACGGCGGGCGCCGGCAACGAGCGCGTCTCGGGCTCGTCGTGCGGCTGGTCGGATGATGGCGGCTGCTCGCTCATGGCTTATGCTGCGAATTGAGTGCGCGTCGTTGGCTGTGGCTTACCGCAGAGGACGCAGAGGGCGCAGAGGCATAAAACTCCTTTGCGCCCTCTGCGTCCTCTGCGGTGAATACTCATATCGCTACTTGGCGTTGATGAACTCGCGGATGTAGCCGTTGATCAGTTGCGGCTTTTCGTGAATCACCCAGTGCGAGCCTTCGGGGATGCGCTTGATCGTCAGTTGCGGCACGTACTGGTCGAGGCCCACGAGGTTGCCGGTCAATAGCGCCGCGTCCTTCTCGCCCCAGATCACCAGCGTCGGCACCTTGACGTTGAGCGAGGGGAAGGAAGTCGCAAAGCTCGCGCCCTCCTTTTGCCCTTCGGTTGGCGGGCCGACGCGGGCGGCGCGGTAGTAATTCAAGCCGCCCGTCAGCGCCCCCGGCTGCGACCACGCGGCGATGTAGGCTTCCTTGTCTTCCTCGGTGAAGGTGCCGTTCTTCAAGCCTTCGCCCAGAACGACCTGCACCAGCGTGGCATAGTTGTTGGCCGACAGCGTCTGCTCGGCCTGCGGGCTGCGGAACATCAGCATGTAGCCGGACGCCTTCTGCTGCGCCGGGTTCTCTTTCAGCTCGCGGGCAAAGACGCCGGGGTGCGGCGCGTTGATGATGACCAGTTTTTCCAGCGTCTCCGGATGGGCGATGGCGTAGGCCCAGGCGACCGCGCCGCCCCAATCGTGCGCCACCAGAATGAACTTCTTGTGGCCGAGCTTTTCAGCAAGCGCGCGCACGTCCTCGATCAGGTACTTGACCTGATACTGTTCAACCTCCGCGGGCTTCGCCGACAGGTTGTAGCCGCGCATGTCTGGGGCCACCGCCGTGTAGTCTTTGCCGAATTCGAGGAGCTGATTCTTCCATTCGTACCAGAACTCCGGGAAGCCGTGCAGGAAGACGATCAGCTTCTTGCCGTGGCCCGCCGTCGCATAATGCAGGCGGACGCCGTTCACTTCCGCATAGTCGTGCTTGATCATGGGCTGACCTTTCTTGTCGTCGGCGGTGCGGGCGGCGGCGCACACGGCGAGGAGCATCACGACGAGAGCGCTTAAGAGCAGTTGCCGCGTCCGGCGAGTGTGATGAGCGATCATAGGTTTCACCTTTGGGTTGAGCGGCCCGCTACTTCTTCTTGCCGGTCGGGTGCAGATACTGCTGCGGCGGGCCTTCGTAGATGGTGTAGCAGCGCTGGCAGCGGTGCAGCGTGTTGCCGGGCGCGGCCTTTGAGAGCGCGTCGGGCGGCGCCGTCTGCCACTGCTTGACGTGGGCCTGACAGCGTTTGCCCTTTTCGTCCCTGGCGGTGCAGACGGTCTGGCCGGGCAGCAAGGGCGTGTACGCGCCCGTCTTCTCGGTGCCCGGCTGAATCCGCCGCGATTGGATACTGGCGACCCCCACTGGTCCCATTCGTTTACCCCCTGAACGACGTTACCCGCCGCATGATAAGCCGATTTCAAGTAAAAAGTAAAAAGACAAAAGGCAAAAGTTAGCTAAGGAAGTAAATAGATAAGTCCGGCCTATCTCTTAATCCGGCTCCGCACTTTTGCCTTTTGCCTTTTTACTTTTTACTTCTTTTTACACCGTGCGCGGCATCGTTCTTGAGATTTCCGTAGTATACTCTCGATGATGCGCCAGTGGCCGAAAGTCAATCTGTCATCAAAAACCCGGCTGATCGCCATCGCCGCCGTCGCCTTGCTGCTGCCGACGATGGTGCTGTCGGTCATGCAGTTCCGCTCGCTGGCCGACCTCGAAGACAAGACCAAAGTCGCTGTGCAGGCGAATATGCGGCAGACCTTGCAGACCGTGTCGCGCAAGGTCGAAGAGAATTTGAAAGGGCTGGCGCGCAAGAATCTCGGCGCCATCAACCTGGCCGAGATCGATTCGAAAGACACGCAGGCGCTCGAACGGCGCTTCGCCGCCATCAAGCAGGAAGACCCGGAGATTGAAACGCTCTTTGCCTTTTCACTGTGCGAGCGGACGAAAGAGTATTCTTGCCTGTTCTACGGCGATGGCGGGCTGCGCCGCTTCGACTGGCCCGCCATCATGATGAGCCCGGAGGCGCTGGCCGCCTACAAGGCCTTCAACCGCGCCTTCGCCTCGCGCCCGCCGGATGGCAAAGCTGATTACCTGTTCTGGCAGACCCCGTGTTGCCAGGATTCGCCGAACAAAGACGGCAGCAAGTTTCAAGAGTATATCTTCCGCCCGCTGCTGTGCTGCGAGCCCAAAGACTGCATCGCTTTCTCAGGCATGTCGCTCAAGCCGAGCTACGTCGCCGACACCTACCTGCCGGATATGATGCCCGCCCTGCTGCGCAGCTGCGACATTGACGACCATGACTCGGTGCTCGCCCTGGCGATCATTGACGAGTCGAACAACGAGGTCTTCACCAACCGCACAGACAAGGCCGACAAGGGCGATTACGAAATCAAGATGAGCTTCGCGCCGGTCTTCCCGCAGTGGAAGCTGGCGCTCGGCTACAAGAACACCACCATCGAACAGCTGGCGAAGGACAACTTCACCAAGAACCTGCTGCTGACCCTGCTGCTGCTATCGATCTTAATTCTGGGGATCATTCTGACGCTGCGCGCCACGTCGCGCGAGATGAAGTTGGCCGAGGCCAAGTCGACGTTTGTGTCGAACGTCTCGCACGAGCTGAAGACGCCGCTCGCCTTGATCCGCTTGTTTGCCGAAACCCTCGAACTGGGCCGCGTCAAGAACGCCGAGAAGGCGCACGAGTACCATCGCATCATCAACAGCGAGAGCCGGCGGCTGACGCAGCTCATCAACAACATTCTCGACTTCTCGAAGATCGAAGCGGGCCGCAAAGAATATCAGTTCGTTGAATCCGACGTCGCCGAAGTCGCCGAAGACGTGCTGAAGAGTTACGAGTACCAGATCACCAGCGCCGGCTTCGAGCTGACCACAGACATCGCCGCGGACCTGCCGCCCGTGTCCATTGACCGCGACGCCATCTCGCAGGCGCTGTTGAATCTGGTCAACAACGCCGTGAAGTATTCCGACGACATCAAGAAGATCAGCGTGCGTTTGCGCCGCCGCGACGGCTTTGTCGCCATCGAGGTGGCCGACCACGGCATCGGCATCCCGCGCTCGGAGCAGGAAAAGATTTTCGAGAAGTTCTATCGCGTCAGCACGGGCCTGGTGCATGACACGAAGGGCAGCGGCCTGGGGCTGGCGCTGGTCAAGCACATTGTCGAGGCCCACAAGGGCAATATTCAGCTTGAGAGCGCGCCCGGGCGCGGCAGCCGCTTTACGATTTTGATTCCGGCCAACGGCGCCGAAGCCGCCTCAAAGACGGTGAAGTTTGACGGAGGGTATCCGGTTGCAGAAGGTGCTAATCATTGAAGACGAGCCCGACATGGTGCTCGGCCTGAAAGACAACTTCGAGTACGAAGGCTATGATGTGACGGTCGCGCGCGATGGCCGCGAAGGGTTGACGCGCGCGCTCGCAGACCGCCCCGATGTCATCCTGCTCGACATCATGCTGCCGAAGATGAGCGGCCTCGACGTCTGCCGCGAGCTGCGCAACCAGGGATTAGACACGCCGGTCATCATGCTGACGGCGCGCGGCCAGGAGATCGATAAAGTCATCGGCCTGGAGATGGGCGCCGACGATTACGTCACCAAGCCGTTCAGCATTAAAGAATTGCTCGCCCGCGTGCGCGCCCAGTTGCGCCGCGCCACCCGCCAGGTCGCCGAGGTCGAAGCCTACACCTTCGGAGAAGTGGCGCTGAACTTCAAGCGCTATGAAGCGACGCGCAGCGGCAACGCCCTTGAGCTGTCGCCGCGCGAGTTCGAGTTGTTGAAGTATTTCATCCAGCATCGCGGCGAAACGATCACCCGCGACCAGTTGCTCGATGATGTGTGGGGGTATGACAATTACCCGTTCACGCGCACCGTCGACAATCATATCGCCAAGCTGCGGCAGAAGGTCGAAGCCGTGCCCGCCGACCCCAAGTACATCATCACCGTCCACCGCGTTGGCTATAAATTCCTCGGCTAATCACTTCCCGCCGGTCGCCCTACGGGGGGCTATGCGCCGCAGCACTTCTTGTACTTCTTGCCGCTGCCGCAGGTGCATAGCTCGTTGCGCCCGACGCGCGGGCCTTTGTGGCGCATCGGCTTGGCGACCTCTTCTTCGCCGCCCGCAAACGCCGTCTCGTTGGCTTTGGTGAACGCCACACGGCCGCGGCGCTGGCGGCGGCGGCGCTCCAGGAGTTGCTGCTCGACCGGGGCGGTCACCTGGACTTGAAAGTTAAACAGGTAGCGCACGGTTTCCGTGTCTATGCGGTTGAGCATCGCCTGGAACAGGCCGAATGACTCGCGCTTGTATTCGACCAGCGGGTCTTTCTGGCCGTAGCCGCGCAGGTGTATGCCTTCCTTCAAGTGGTCGAGCGCCAGCAGGTGATCCTTCCACTGCGCGTCAACGATGTTGAGCATGATGTAACGCTCAAGGTTGCGCATCGCCTCGACGCCGATCTGCACTTCCTTCTCGGCATAGCGGGCTTCGAGCCGCTGCCAGAGCTTCTCCTGCGCCCCTTCGGGGCTCAACTCTTCAAGCCGTATGTGCTCCTGATCGACCTCGAAGTCGAAGACCTTGCGCAGCTCTTCTTTGAAGCCGGTGATGTCCCATTCGTGCGGCGCTTGCTCGCGCGGCATATACTGTCCGATCAAATCGTCGAGCAAGTCTTCGGCGCGGCCGAGAATGTCTTCGCGCTGCGATTGGCTCTGTTGTTCCGGGGTCTCACCATAGTAGCCGGTCAGCAACTGGCGGCGGATGGTGTAGATCGCCTCGCGCTGCTTGTTCATCACGTCGTCGTACTCAAGCAGGTGTTTGCGTATCGAAAAGTTGTGGCCTTCGACGGACTTCTGCGCCCCCTCGATCCGCTTAGAGACCAGCCTGGATTCGATGGGCACCCCTTCTTCCATCCCGAGCTTGAGCATAAGCCCCTTGATGCGCTCGCCCCCGAATATGCGCATCAGGTCGTCCTCAAGAGAAAGATAAAATCGTGACGAGCCGGGGTCGCCCTGACGGCCCGAGCGCCCGCGGAGCTGGTTGTCTATACGCCGGGATTCATGGCGCTCGGTCCCGAGTATGTGAAGCCCGCCCAAGGATACTACCTCTTCGTGCTCCGCGTCCGTGATCTTGCGCGCTCGCTCGATGGCCTGCTCCCACTGCTGCTCGGTCGCCTCCTCCGGGTTGACCTCTTTCTCTTTCAGGTACTGGCGCGCAAGGAACTCGGGGTTGCCGCCGAGCAGTATGTCCGTGCCGCGGCCGGCCATGTTCGTCGCTATGGTGACCTGGCCCTTGCGCCCCGCCTGGGCGACGATGTCGGCCTCGCGCCCGGCGTGCTCGGGCTTGGCGTTTAAGACGTTGTGCGGCACGCGCATCTTCTTGAGCTGGGCGGAGATCATCTCGGAGTTTTCGACCGACACGGTGCCGACCAGTACGGGCTGGCCCTTCTGGTGAAGCTCCTTGATCTCCTGCACGACCGCCTCGTACTTCTCTTGCGCGGTCCGGTAGATAACGTCGGAGTGGTCTTTGCGGACCATATCCCTGTTCGTGGGGACGACCGCCACGTCGAGCTTATAAATGTTGGCGAACTCGGAAGCCTCCGTCTCGGCAGTACCCGTCATCCCGGCGAGCTTGGCGTACATGCGGAAATAATTCTGAAGCGTGATGGTGGCGAGCGTCTGGTTCTCTGCCTCGATCTTCACGCCCTCTTTCGCCTCGACGGCCTGATGGAGCCCGTCCGACCACCGGCGGCCCGGCATGACGCGGCCCGTGAACTCGTCTACGATTATCACCTCGCCGTCCTTGACTATGTACTGCTTGTCGAGGTTGTAAAGCGTGTGCGCCTTCAGCCCTTGCTCGACGCAGTGCAGCAACTCCATGTTCGTGGGGTCGTAGAGGTTAGAGACGCCCGTGAACCGTTCGGCCACCTCCACGCCCTCTTCGGTGAGCGAGGCCGAGTGCTGTTTTTCGTCGACGTGGTAAAGCAGGCGCGGGTCCTGTTTGAGGTCGATGTCCCCGTCTTCTTTTTTAATCTCGGCCACGCGCTTCTGCTGCTCGGCCTTGAGCCGCACTATGCAGTCATTGGCGACGTAGTATTTCTCGGTCGACTCTTCGGACGCGCCCGAAATGATGAGCGGCGTCCGCGCCTCGTCGATGAGGATCGAGTCAACTTCGTCGACTATCGCGTAGTAGTGGCCGCGCTGCACCATCGCCGAAGGGTCGAACTTCATGTTGTCGCGCAGGTAGTCGAAGCCGAACTCGTTGTTCGTCCCGTAGGTTATGTCAGCGTTGTACGCCTCTTTGCGCTCCATATCGTCCATGTCGTGCTGTATGCAGCCGACCGTTAGCCCGAGGAAGCGGTAAATCTTGCCCATCCACTCGGTGTCGCGCTTGGCGAGGTAGTCGTTGACTGTGACGACGTGGACGCCGCGCCCGGCGACTGCGTTCAGGTAGGCGGGCAGCGTGGCGACGAGGGTTTTGCCCTCGCCCGTCTTCATCTCGGCGATCATCCCGCGGTGCAGCACCATGCCGCCGATCAACTGTACGTCGAAGTGGCGCATGCCCGTAGACCTTCGCGACGCCTCGCGTACGACCGCGAATGCCTCGACCAGTATCTCTTCGAGCGCCTCGTCGACCGCCTGGCGGAGAGCCTTCTTCTGCTCTTCGAACGTGCCGCTTTCGACGTCGGCCTCGCTCACGCGGCGGTCGACGAACTCGCGGAACTTTATTGTGCGGGCGCGCAGGTCGTCGTCGCTCAGACCCTTCATCTCCGCCTCAAGCTGATTGATCTGGGTGACTATGGGCCACAAGCGTTTAAGCAATCGCTCGTTGGCGCTGCCAAAAATCTTCGTTGCGACTTTGTTTACTATTGCGGTCATTTTTTCTAGTTCCCGGCCTCAGGTTCTTCAGAAAAACTAGAGACCAATCAGCCTGCTGGCCTCGGGCGCGCTCGGCGGCCCTGGGCAGCAGGCTTACGATAAACGCTCAGTTTTAATCAAAGGCATGCTCACAGCCGGCCTTCAAACCTATCGACGACACCACTAAAGATTTTATTGGATGCGAAACGGTGAGTCAAACCGCGCGTCAGCACACGCGCCGCGCGGCCCGTCATCGGTGTGGGTGTCAGGCGCTTGGAGACACCGGTCCCCCGGAGCGCTGGCGGACTGTCAGCCCGGCGCACAGCTGTGCGT